>NZ_JBFTLX010000001.1:0-126302 GCF_056396665.1 Cupriavidus sp. 05T313
GGGTCAGGTAGCCAATGCCGAACATGGCGCAGATGGTCAGCAGCGAATATTGGACCAGCTTGATGGTCTGCCAGTACTCCCGCAGCAGCCTGGGCAGCGAGTATCCCATCAGGATGCCGCCGATCACCGACGCGACCAGGATGCCGGTGCCGGCCATCGACAGGACGTTGAACGAGTACACGGCCGATTCGGGAATCGCCGCGGCGACCACCGGCGGCATCTTGAGCACCATTTTGTCCAGGCCGGGGATGCTGTATTTCCAGGTCCAGAGGACATCCAGGGACTTCTTGACCTGCGGAATCCCCCACAGGAAGACAAACACAGTCAGGATGACCCACGGCATCCACGCCTTCGCCGCGGAGATGCGGCGTTCCGGGGCTTCCGTTTGCGGCGGCTCGTGGTTCTCGACCCTGGAATCATCGTGACGGTTGAACAGCTTTGCGGATGTCCAGATCTTGCGGGGCTTCCAGACCTTCATGAACAGGGCCAGGCAGCTCATGGAGACGAGCGAGGAGATGACGTCGACAAGCCAGGGCCCGTGGAAATTGGAAACGAGATACTGCGGGACCGCGAAGCTGACACCTGCGACCAGGATGGCCGGCCAGATCTCTTTCATGCCCCGGAAACCGGCAAACGCCCAGATCAGCCAGAACGGCACCAGGACCGAGAAGAAGGGCAACTGCCTTCCGATCATGGCCGAAAGTTGCAAGAGATCCAGCCCCGTGACGGAAGCGAGGGCAAGGACAGGGGAGCCAAGCGCGCCGAATGCCACCGGCGCCGTATTGGCGATCAGCGCGAGCCCGGATGCGGCGAGCGGGGAGAAGCCAAAGCCGATCAGGATGGCGCCAGTGACCGCGACCGGCGTGCCGAATCCGGCGGCGCCTTCAAAAAAGGCGCCAAAACAAAACGCGACCAGCAATAGCTGGATGCGCTTGTCTTCCGTGACCMCGGAGATCGAATTCTGGAGCGCCTTGAAGAAGCCGTTCTGCGTGGTCAGCCGGTGCAGGAAGATGATGTTGAGGACGATCCAGCCGATCGGGAAGAGGCCGGAGGCAATGCCGTATGCGGCTGCCTTTCCCGCCATGCTCGCCGGCATCCCGAAGACCGTGCAGGCAACGACGCCGCCGGCCAGCAGGGCCAGGCCCGCGGCCAGGTGCGCTTGAATGTGAAAGAAGGCCAGTGCGGCCAACAGTACGACGATCGGGATCGCTGCGACGAGTGTCGAGAGCAACGGGCTTCCCAATGGATCATAGATTTGACTCCATGCCATGTTTGTCTCCTAGCAATGCATTTTTATGCGGCTGAATCGATATGTTTCGATACTTCGCCGGTGGGGCACGGAGTGGTTTCAGACTGGTTTTAATTCACGCCGTGAAGAGATCGGCGGTCCGGCGCTGGGGGGCCGGACCGCGATTGACCATTGCAATATTGACTAGTGCACTATCGCAATAGCGCGCCATCGCGCTTCGGGTCAGGCATTGTGCCGCGCGGGGACGGTGCCCGCGGAATTGAAGAGGAGATCGTTCAGGTCGTCGTCCTCGGCCCCGGCAGTGCGCTCCTCCGGATGCGAGGAGAATTCAACTGGCGCCAGCGCGCGCCGGTTGACCTTCAACTGGAACACATCGAAGCGGTTGTAGTAGCCGACCACGTCCTGGAACTGCTTCGGCACCACGCATTTCGCGAGGTCGATATCCGCATAGACGATGCCTTCCTCGTCGCGGATCACCTCGCTGATGGGCTGGCCATCCGGTCCCAGGATCATGGAAACGCTCTTCGGCGACTCTTCGAGCAACTGGCGAGCCCTGGAATTGTCGCGGCTGATCATGTCGATGGCTTCGGGGGGAAGAAAGCCCGATGCCACGATATTGAAGAGCTTGCCTTCGAAGGCGTGCGCGCCGGCGCGCAGGCGGATCGCCGCTTCAAGGTCGTAGCCCGACTCTCCCGGCGGATTGGTCGGCCAGCGCGGAGAGAAGGACGAAACGTGCACGTTTTCACCTTGCGCGAGCAGCGTAAAGCGTGCGAGGGCATTGGTGTTCTCGCCGCAAACCAGCGCACCGATGCGGCCGATGCGGGTGTCCGACACGCGCAGGCCGTTACCGTCGCCCGGTGTCCACGTGAGCTTCTCCCAATACGTGGGAACGAGCTTGCGGTGTGCATTCAGGATGGACCCGTCGTCGCCGATCAGGATGTTGGTGTCCCAGATGCAGGCGGGGCTGATCGGCGTGCCCTCGTTGATGCCCAGTGAAACAAAGACACCGTGCCGCTTGGCGCAATCGCGGATCTGCCTGACCTCGGGGCCATTCACTTCCACTGCCGACGAGGCCAGCTTGACGAAGAACTCATGCACATCCACCGGCGCCCAGACGCCGGACCAGACCGGGAAGGAAGAGATGAAGGCTTCCGGAAACGCGATGAGCTCGGCGCCGTTGCCGGCGGCTTCGGCGATCCATGCGCAGGCCTTGTCGACGGTCGCCGGCGTATTGAAGTAGATCGGTGCCGCATGGCACGCGGCGGCTTTGAACTTGGGATAGGTTTTCATTTGAGGTTGTCTCCGAAAGAAATGCCGTTGCCGGCAGTTGGGTGCTTTAGCTGCTTTAGGTGCCTTGGGTGCCTGAACATTCGGGCGCTGGCGTTCGAAAGCCGGGTTCCGGGAACCGGGCACCAGGAAAATCAGGCGGCGAAACGGCGGATCGCGTCTTCGTTCCACCGGATGCCCAGTCCGGGAAGCTCGCCGGGCTCGACAGCGCCTTCGGTTACCTGCAAGGGATCCAGCAGGACCGCGTCAGCGAGCCCGAAGTACTCCAGGTAGTGCGCGGTCGGGGTAAGGCTCTGGAGATGCGCGCTCGCCTCCTGGAAGAAGTGCGTGGAGACCGGGATGGCGGTAGCGGCACAGACCGCCGAGGCGTCGAGCCAGCCCGATACGCCGCCGATCTTCATCAGGTCGAGCATCATGAGGTCCGATGACGCTTGCTGGATGCTGCGGAGCACCTCGCGCGGGCCGTAGAGGTTCTCGCCAAGCTGAATGGGGGTCCTGACCGCGGCGGCGATCTTCGCGTGGCCGGCGAAATCGTCGTACCTTGTCGGTTCCTCTATCCACTCGATGCCCTCTTCGTCGAGGGCCTCGCCCCTGCGGATGGATTCGGGGACGGACAGGGACTGGTTGTAGTCGACCATCAGCTTGCCGTCCGTGCCGATCAGTGCCCTGGCGGCGCGCACGGCCCGGAGGTCTTCCTCCAGGGTCGGGTACCCAATCTTGATCTTGATGGCGCGGAAGCCCGCCCGCACGGCGGCTTCGATCAGCGGCGCGGCATCATTCGGACGCTCCATGCCGAAGCTCGCATAGGCAACGGTCTTTGACGGCGTGCCACCGAGCACCCGCACCAGCGGCAGTCCGATGACGCGCGAATGTGCGTCCCACAGGGCCATGTCGATCGCAGCCAGGGCCATGTCGAGGAGGCCTGGCGTGCCGATCAGGACGAACTTGCGCCGGAGCGCTTCCATATTCGCCCGCGGTTCGAGTGCCCATGACTCCATCACCGGCAGGACGTCTTTCAGTACCTGGACAATGCCCCGCAGGACGAGCGGCGTATACGTGAAGATGTACGCGCTGCCGGCGATGCCGCTGCTGGTCTTGATATCGAGCAGCACCAGCGGCGCGGTCGCCATGACACCGCTTGCGGTTCGCAGGGGAGGGTGCAGTGGAACAATGACCGGGCGCACATCGAAGCCGGTGATCAACGGGGAGTTGGACATAATCGCTCTCGCTGGGTTTCTCAAAAACGGATGACGCTAGTATGCGTTGAGAATCGGGAGCGGCAGTATGGGAGTGCTTTGAAAGTATTTCACGAATCATTGAGCCCGTAATCATTAGGCTCGTATTCGTCCGTCGCTTTGAATAAAAACGAAGTGCCTTGAAATACGATCAAGCGGGATTGAAATATTCGCCGGCGGCCGCCTTTCCGTTGCCTGAGCCGGTGGCGCCGCTGTATGGTGCTCATGCCAGGCGCCAGTGCGCGCGGAGACTGTGCGGGACGGGGTGCTCCGCGGGATGCCCTTGACCATGCACTGCGATAAAACATGCCAAGGGACCATGCTGTGATTCGAAAGAACCCAAGCGGAGATTTACCGGTTATTCACGAGAGTGCATTTGTCGACCCCACCGCAATCATTTGCGGGCGCGTGGTGGTCCGTGAGAATGTGTTCATCGGACCCTATGTCGTTATCCGGGCGGATGAGGTCGGGCCGGACGGCGGCATGCAGCCGATCGTCATCGGCGCGAACTCAAATATCCAGGATGGGGTAATCATTCATTCCCGGGCGGGTGCGGCGGTGCTGATCGGGTCGGACACGTCCATTGCCCACCGCGCCATCGTCCACGGACCCTGCGACGTGGGGGACCGCGTCTTTATCGGATTCAACAGTGTCCTGTACAACTGCTCGGTCGGCCATGACTGCGTTGTGCGGCACAACGCCGTGGTGGATGGCTGCCGCCTGCCGCGCGGATTCCATGTGCCGTCCACGGAGCGGATCGGGCCGGCAACGGATCTGGAACAGATCCCGCGAGTGACAGCGGATGCCGCCGAATTCTCTGAAGATGTCGCACGTACGAACAATCAGTTTGTAAGCGGCTACAAACGCATCCAGAACGAGCTGTGAGGGGAGGGGGCTCGCGCATCGGACAAGGCTTGCCCCCTGCTGGCTTTCATGTATCGCTGATCACCGCCGGGCATCCGCAGTCCCGGCGGTGATCGCTTGCTTCTGGCGCCGGTACCCGGCGACTCAGTCCTTGGGCGATTGCATTGCCGCGGCGCCCACTACCACCAGCGACGTCATATTGACGATACGCCGCACCGTCGCCGACGGCGTCAGGATGTGCACCGGCGCCTTGACCCCGAGCAGGATCGGTCCGATCGCCACATTGTTGCCCGCCGCGACCTTGAGAAGGTTGTAGGCGATGTTGGCCGCATCGATGTTCGGGCACACCAGCAGGTTGGCTTCGCCCTTGAGCGCGCCGTCCGGCACCAGCGTGTCGCGCAGCTTCGGGTCGAGGGCGCAATCGCCGTGCATCTCGCCATCCACCTCGAGTTCCGGCGCGCGTTCGCGCAGGATCGCCAGCGTTTCGCGCATCTTCTGCGCCGACGGCGCTTCGGACGAGCCGAAGTTCGAGTGCGACACCAGCGCCACCTTGGGCACGATGCCGAAGCGCTTGAGCTCTTCGGCGGCCATCAGCGTGATCTCGGCCAGCTGGTGGGCGGTCGGGTCGATATTGACGTGCGTGTCGACCAGGAAGATCTGGCGGCCCGGCAGCACCAGCCCGTTCATCGCCGCGTACACCTCCTTGGTGCCGCCCAGGATCTGGTCGATGTAGCGCAGGTGGGCGGCGGTGGTGCTGACCGTGCCGCAGATCATGCCGTCGGCCTCGCCCTGCTTGACCAGCATGGCGCCGATCAGCGTGGTGCGGCGGCGCATTTCCAGCTTGGCGTACTGCTGGGTGACGCCCTGGCGGGCCATCATCTTGAAGTACGCCTCGGAGTAGTCGCGGAAGCGCGCGTCGTGTTCCGGGTTGACCACGGTGAAGTCGATGCCGCCGCGCAGACGCAGGCCGAAGCGCTCGATGCGGTGGGCGATCACGGCCGGGCGGCCGATCAGGATCGGGTTGGCCAGCTTTTCATCGACGATCACCTGCACCGCGCGCAGCACGCGCTCTTCTTCGCCCTCGGCGAAGACGATGCGCTTCTTCTCCATGTCGACCTGGCGGGCAGCCGCGTAGATCGGCTTCATCAGCGTGCCCGAGTGGTACACGAACTGCTGCAGCTGCAGGCGGTACGCGTCCATGTCCTTGATCGGGCGCGCGGCCACGCCGGACTGCATGGCGGCCTCGGCCACCGCCGGCGCRATCTTGACGATCAGGCGCGGGTCGAAGGGCTTGGGAATCAGATACTCGGGGCCGAACGACAGGTCCTGGATGCCGTAGGCGGTGGCGACGATGTCGCTCTGCTCCTGGCGCGCCAGYTCCGCGATCGCATGCGCCGCGGCGACTTCCATCTCACGCGTGATGGTGGTCGCGCCGCAATCCAGCGCGCCGCGGAAGATGAAGGGRAAGCACAGGACGTTGTTGACCTGGTTCGGGTAGTCGGTACGGCCGGTGGCGATCACCGCRTCCGGGCGCACTTCCTTGACCAGCTCCGGCAGGATTTCCGGGTTGGGGTTGGCCAGGGCCAGCACCAGCGGCTTGTCGGCCATGCGCTGGACCATGTCCTGCTTGAGCACGCCGGCGGCGGACAAGCCCAGGAAGATRTCGGCGCCGTCGATCACTTCGGCCAGCTTGCGCTTGTCGGTCTTTTGCGAGAAACGGGCCTTTTCCGGGTCCATCAGCTCGGTGCGGCCTTCGTAGACCACGCCGGCCAGGTCGGTCACCCAGATGTTTTCGAGCTTCATGCCCAGGTCGAGCAGCAGGTCCAGGCACGCCAGCGCCGCGGCGCCCGCGCCGGAAGCCACCAGCTTGACCTTGTCGATGTCCTTGCCGACCACCTTGAGGCCGTTGACGACGGCCGCGCCGACCACGATGGCGGTGCCATGCTGGTCATCGTGGAAGACGGGAATCTTCATGCGTTCGCGCAGCTTGCGCTCGACGTAGAAGCACTCCGGTGCCTTGATGTCTTCCAGGTTGATGCCGCCGAAGGTAGGCTCGAGCGCGGCAATGATCTGCACCAGCTTCTCGGGGTCCTTCTCGTCGAGTTCGATGTCGAACACGTCGATGCCGGCGAACTTCTTGAACAGGCCCGCCTTGCCTTCCATGACCGGCTTGGAAGCCGCCGGACCGATGTCGCCCAGGCCCAGCACGGCGGTGCCGTTGGTGATCACGCCGACCAGGTTGCCGCGCGCGGTGTAGCGGAAGGAATTGGCCGGATCGACCACGATTTCCTCGCACGCGGCGGCGACGCCCGGCGAGTAGGCCAGCGCCAGGTCACGCTGGTTGGACAACGGCTTGGTCGGCGTGACCGAGATCTTGCCCGGCGTCGGAAACTCGTGATATTCCAGGGCAGCTTTGCGCAGCGCCTCACGCTGCTGCTGCTTCAGGTCTTCTGGGGGCGTGGGCTGCTGGGGACTGGTCATCGGCGCATCTTCCGGTCGGTGGAGCCGTTATTGACGTTACTGGAAACGAAATGGCGGGCCGGCTCCACGTACCCGCGGTCTCTTCCTCTGGAACCCCGCATTTTATATTGTGAAATATTATTTCACAATAAGCGTTTTGCGCGGAGCACCTTTGCGTTTCGGTACAATATGCCGCAAGCCGCCAGGGCTGACCAGCAGGGCGAAACCCGCCCCGGCGCGGTCCTGGAGCCGGGATGTGAGTCACGCCGGCGAGCTGCCGCACCGCATGACGCCAGCTTGCCACCGCAAGCCATTCGTGTGGCGGTATTACCCAGCCCTTCGCCGAATCTCCGCCGCCTCGAAACCTCCCCATGCCCGAAACCTCCAGCGCCCAGCTCTCCGAGTTCGACCTGATCCGCCGTTTCTTTACCCGGCCCGCGCACAAGGCCGTGCTGGGTGTGGGCGACGACTGCGCGCTGATCGAGGGGCGGCCCGGGCACCACCTGGCCATCAGCACCGACATGCTGGTCAGCGGACGCCACTTCTTCCCCGACGTGGCGCCGCGGGCGCTGGGCCACAAGGCGCTGGCCGTCAACCTGTCCGACCTGGCGGCCATGGGCGCGGAACCCCGCGCGTTCACGCTGGCGCTGGCCTTGCCCGAAGCCGATCCCGAGTGGCTGGCCGAACTGGCCGCGGGCATGCTGGAACTGGCCGATGCCCACGGCTGCGAGCTGATCGGCGGCGACACCACCCGCGGCCCCCTCACGCTAAGCCTGACGGTGTTCGGCGACGTGCCCGCGCACAAGGCGCTGCGACGCGATGCCGCGCGCCCCGGCGACGACATCTGGATCTCCGGCACACTCGGCGATGCCCGCCTGGCGCTGGGCGACTGCCGCGGCGAATGGCTGCTGCCCGAGCCCGATTTCACCGAGGTGCGCCCGCGCATGGAGACGCCGACGCCGCGCGTGGCGCTGGGCATGGCACTGCGCGGAGTGGCTCATGCCGCACTAGATATCTCCGACGGCCTGGTTGGCGATCTCGGCCATATCCTGGCACGCTCCCAGGTGGGCGCCCTGCTCAACGTCGATGCCCTGCCGCGCTCGGAGGTGATGGCCGGCCAACCCGAGGCGCGCCAGCTGGAATGCACGCTGGCCGGTGGCGATGACTACGAACTCTGCTTCACCGCGCCCGCCGGCACCCGCGATGCCGTCGCCGCCATCGGCGCGCGGCTGGGGCTGCCGCTGACGCGTGTCGGCGCCATCACCCCCGAACCCGGCTTGCGCCTGGTCAACGAGGACGGCGACCCGAGCGCTTACTCGGGCAGCAGCTTCGATCACTTCGCTTCCTCCTGACAAGCCAGCGTCCGCCGTGTCATCATGCAGCCATGCCGGGCGCCAGACCCTGCCCGGACCCGTTGTCCGGAAAAATCCCATCCGAACCATACGAGCCAATCCTTGATGTCCGCCTACCCGCCCGGGCCTTCCGCGCACGATCCCGCCCTGACCCTGGAAGCCGGCCAGGCCGCCAAGGTCCTGCGCCCCACGGCGCGCTTCATGCTCTCCCACCCCGCCCACCTGATCGCGCTGGGCTTCGGCTCCGGCCTGTCGCCGGTTGGCCCCGGCACGGTCGGCACCCTGTATGCGTGGCTGTCATACCTGGTGATCTCGATGTGGGTGCAGCCGGAGGCCTGGCTATGGCTGATCGCCGGCGGCTTCCTGCTAGGGCTGTGGGCCTGCGCCCGCACTGCGCGCGACATGGGCGTGCACGACCACGGCAGCATGGTCTGGGACGAAATCGTGGCGTTCTGGCTGGTCATGGCCTTTGTGATGCCGACCGGATTCTGGGGCCAGCTTGCGGCCTTCCTGTGGTTCCGCCTGTTCGATATCGCCAAGCCGGCGCCGATCGGGCATCTCGACCGCACGCTCAAGGGACCCGGCCTGCGCGGCGGTTTCGGCGTCATGTTCGACGATGTGATGGCCGCCTTTTACACGCTGCTGGTGTTCGCCCTGTGGCGTTCGCTGTAATCCGCACTTCCCGCAACCCTTACTGAATCCGCCATCATGTCCGTCAGCCGCTTGCTCGACCAGCTTGCCGTCCAGGTCGGTATTTCCCTGAACGAGAAGTCGCTGTTGCTCGCTACGGCGGAGTCCTGCACCGGCGGGCTCGTGGCCGCGGCCATTACGGATGTATCGGGTTCGTCAGGCTGGTTCGAGCGTGGCTTCGTCACCTACTCGAACGAAGCCAAGTCGACCATGCTGGGAGTGCCGGCCAAGCTGATCCGCGATCACGGCGCTGTCAGCGAGGAAGTGGCGCGCGCCATGGCCGAAGGTGCCCTGCTCAACAGCCGCGCCCAGGTGGCGCTGTCCATCACCGGCGTGGCCGGACCGACCGGCGGCACGCCGGAAAAGCCGGTTGGCATGGTTTGCTTCGGCTGGAGCAACCGCATCACCACCACGGTGGAAACGCAGCGCTTTCGCGGCGACCGCCAGCAGATCCGCCGCCAGGCCGCCGAGTACGCCATCCGCGGCCTGCTGGAACTGGTCCGCAACGAGGCCTGAGGCATGCAGCGGCCTGACGGCCGCCAACGATGCGGCGGTTCAGCCCTGGCGGTAGCGGTTGATGGTTTCGCGTGTCTGCAGCGCGACGTTGCGCGCGGCGCTGGCGAAATCCTTCTCGCGGCTGGCATAGAGGATGGCGCGCGAGGAATTGATCATCATGCCAGTGCCAGCGGCAGTACGCCCGGCGCGAACGGTAGCCTCGATATCGCCGCCCTGGGCACCGATGCCCGGGATCAGCAGCGGCATGTCGCCCACGATCTCTCGCACCTTGGCAATCTCCGCGGGGAAGGTCGCCCCCACTACCAGCGACATCTGGCCGTTGGTATTCCAGCGCGTGGCGGCCGCTTCGGCCACCACCTGGTACACGGGCTTGCCGTTCACCGGCAGGAACTGCACATCCGAGCCGCCAGGATTTGAGGTGCGGCACAGCACGATCACGCCGCGATCGGGATAAGCCAGGTAGGGCTCCATCGAATCCAGGCCCATGTACGGATTGACCGTGACCGCATCGGCACGGTAGCGCTCGAAGGCTTCGATGGCGTATTGCTGCGCGGTCGAGCCGATATCTCCGCGCTTGGCGTCCAGGATCACGGGAATTCCGGGGTGGGCGTCATGGATATAGGCGATCAGCTGCTCAAGCTGGTCTTCGGCCCGCTGCGCCGCAAAATAGGCAATCTGCGGCTTGAAGGCGCAGACCAGGTCGGCGGTGGCGTCAACGATCTCGCGGCAGAAGGAGAAAATGGCGCCGCCCGCGCCCGTCATCGACAGGGGCAGCTTGCCGGGATCGGGGTCGAGCCCGACGCATAGGAGGGAATCGTTGCGCTGCCAGGCTGCAGCCAACTGCTCGGTGAATGTCATGGAATGCTCGCTAATCTGGGTCGGCCGCATCGGCTGCGCGCCGAGCCCTGTGGGCCGGGTCGGCGCTCCCCCGCGGCAACAGTCGTTCTGCGATTTTACCCGTTGCGTGCTATCTTCTGCCGTTCTTCCTCGATACAAAGAGCGGCGTCGCACACAGCCGCCACCCCGCCATGTCTCTCGACCGCCGCAGCCTGGTGCTGCTCGTCATCCTCACACTCGCCTGGGGCATCAACTGGCCCATCATGAAACTCGGCGTGGCGCAGTTCCCGGCCATGGGATTCCGTCTGCTCTGCATGGCCGGCGGCGTGCTGGCGCTGGGGCTGGCCTTGCGCCTGCGCGGCGAATCGCTGCGGGTCCCGGCGGGGCAGTGGCCGACCGTGATCAAGCTGGCGATACCCAACATGGTGTTCTGGCATCTGCTGGCGATCTGCGCCGTCAAGATGCTGTCTTCCGGGCGCGCCGCCATCCTTGGCTACACCATGCCGATCTGGGCCGTGGTCTGGGGSCTGGTGCTGTTCCGCGAACGCATTGGCGCCGCCGCCTGGATCGGCATYGCCTGCGCGCTGGCCGGCACSGYGCTGCTGCTSTCGGGCGAGATCGCSGCGCTGACCGGCAGCCCGGGCGGCACCCTGCTGATGCTGGGCGCCGCGGCCGGCTGGGGCCTGGGCACGCAGATGATGAAGCGCAGCAAGATCGAAATGCCGATCGGCGTGCTGACCTTCTGGATGCTGGTGGTCACGCTGCCCTTCCTGCTGCTCGGCACGCTGCTGCTCGAGCACGGCTGGCGCCTGCCCAATGCCGTGGAGTGGGGGGCGATCGCCTATAACGCGGTAGTGGTGTTCGCCTACTGCCATCTCGTCTGGTTCATGCTGGCGCGCAGCCTGCCGCCGGTGGTGTCGAGCCTGTCGATGATGTTCATCCCGGTGGTCGGTGTGTTCTCGGGCATGTGGATGCTGGGCGAG
This sequence comes from Cupriavidus sp. 05T313, assembly GCF_056396665.1. NCBI lineage: Bacteria > Pseudomonadati > Pseudomonadota > Betaproteobacteria > Burkholderiales > Burkholderiaceae > Cupriavidus > Cupriavidus sp. 05T313. Next base: position 11,474 of record NZ_JBFTLX010000001.1, read on the forward strand.
CAGCCGCACTGGCAGGACTATGCCGCGATCGTGCTGATGTTCGCCGCCATGGCCTCGGTGCTGCTGGTGCCGCTGTTGCGCCGCTGGCGCCGGAGCGCGCGGGCGGCATGACGGCAACACTGTGCGCCGGGGCCTGCATTCACCCAGATTTCACTTAACAAGCCCCCCTCGTTGGGCTACACTCGCGGCCATCATAATCCCGGAGAAACTACGTGGGCAGTAGCATCGGGTGTTCGTGTTGCCGCAGCCAGATTGCGATCGCACCGAATGCCATGTCACTGCGGGCTGCGTAACGACGACCGCCGGAGCCGGACCATCCCGCTCCACCGCCTCGTCGGACTCGCCCGCAGCACATACTGCGGGTGAGTGTTCTTCCGTGCCCCTGACGGCCGCCGCCGCGCGCGCCGCTTCGTCCCGGACTTTCCCTCTCCCGGCTTGCCAGCCATGAACGGCAAACGCCATCGCCTTGCACGCTCGCAAAAGCGCGCAGCGCGATCACGCTTGCCAGCGGGCTCATGCTTCGCCATTGCGCGCGAAGCGTGAGTTCGCCCGGGGCCGGCCAAGCCTAGCCTGCGCGTTTCTTCGCCAAACGCAACAAGGAAGCCCTGGGATGATCAACCTGTTCGTCCTGCAGAAAGGCCGGCTCGCACAGGAGCAGGTCGACGATCGCAATGAACTTCTGCAGCACAAGCCGATCTGGATCGACGTCATCAGCCCCGATGAAGAAGAACTCGCCTGGATCAAGGAAGCGTACGGCGTAGCCCTGCCGGAACTGGAAGACCTGGGCGACCTGGAAGCCTCGGCCCGCTACTTCGAGGGCGAAGACGAGAACATCCATATCCGCACCGACTTCCTGCTCGATGAGGAAGAGATCTCGCGCAACGTGCGCGTGGCGTTCGTGCTGACCCGCGACGTGCTGTTCTCCATCCACGACGAAGACCTGCCGGTGTTCCGGCTGGTGCGGTTGCGCGCGCGCATGCGGCCGGGTTCGGTGCGCAACGCCAAGGATGTGCTGATGGATCTGTACGCCACCGATGCGGAATACTCGGCGGACTCCATCGAGGAAGTCTACGAACGGCTGGAGGAAGCCAGCAAGCGCGTGCTGGCCGAAAACGTGACCGATGCCGCCGCCGCCGACGTGCTGGAAACCATCGCCCGCGAGGAAGACCTGAACGGCCGCATCCGCCGCAACGTCATGGATACGCGCCGCGCGGTCTCCTTCCTGATGCGCAGCCAGTTGCTGTCGGCCGAGCAGCAGGACGAAGCCCGCCAGATCCTGCGCGATATCGACTCCATCGAGAACCACACCGCGTTCCTGTTCGACAAGATCAACTTCCTGATGGATGCCACGGTCGGCTTCATCAACATCAACCAGAACAAGATCATCAAGCTGTTCTCGGTGGTGTCGGTGGCGCTGATGCCGCCCACGCTGATCGCCAGCATCTACGGCATGAACTTCAAGCTGATGCCGGAACTGGACTGGTCCGCGGGCTATCCGTGGGCGATCGGGCTGATGGCGGTGTCGGCGGCGATTCCGCTGGTGTATTTCAAGCGCAAAGGCTGGCTGAGCTAAGTGGCGGCGCGGCTGCCGCCGCGCTCAGCTCAGTCCGGCAGCGTGGCCGCGCCCATGCGGCGCGCGATGATATTGGCCTTGGCCTTGAAGTTCACGCGCACATTGGCGCAGTACTGCTTCTTGTCGAAGCACTTCGGCGCCGGCAGCGCGGCGGCCAGGCGCGCTGCCTGGCCCACGCTGAGCCTGGCCGCGCTGGTCTTGAAGTAGTGCTGGGCAGCGGCCTCGACCCCGAATACACCTTCGCCCCACTCCACTGAATTCAGGTAGATCTCGAAGATGCGTTGCTTGTCGAGCCAGAACTCGAGCATCCAGGTAATGGCCAGTTCCTGCCCCTTGCGCAGGTAATGCTGCTCTGATGAGAGAAAAAGGTTCTTCGCCAGTTGCTGGGTAATGGTGGAGCCGCCGCGCACGATGTGGCCGCGCTTCTTGTTGCGCTCCCACGCTTCGAGCATGGCGTYGAGTTCGTAGCCGGGATGGTTGACGAAATCGGCGTCCTCGCTGGCGATCACCGCGCGCTTGAGGCTGCGCGAGATATCGTCATAGCCGACCCAGCGGCGGTCCACCTGGCAGCTCCAGAATTGAAAGCCGCACAGCCGCCACTGCTCGGCCCGCATGAACGCCGTGGACGACGGGTTCACGTATTGCCAGGCAGCGATCTGCAGGAAGAAATAGACCTGCATGGCCAGCACGCCGGCGATCAGCGTGCCGAGCAGGTAGGCGAGCCAGCGCAGCGGCTTCAGACCGCCGCCGCGCGTGGCAGGCCCCGAACGGTCGGTACGCTTGCGCTCAGCCATGTTCGATGCCTGCAGGCCGCAGCGCCGCGCTCAACGCGCGGCTTCGGCCTGGAGTTCGGCGCGCAGCGCTGCCAGCACGGGGGCGGTGGCAGGCCGCACGCCGCGCCAGTTGTAGAAGGCTTCGGCGGCCTGCTCGACCAGCATGCCCAGCCCATCCGCGGTGCGCGCGCCGCATTGGGCGGCGAACTTCAGGAACACCGTGGGCTCGGCGCCGTACATCATGTCGTAGGCGAGCACATCCTTGCCCAGCAGTTCCGCCGGCACCGGCGGCAGTTCGCCCTGCAGGCTGCTGCTGGTGGCATTGATCACCACGTCGCAGGCGTCGTCCTCGGACAAACCCGCGAGCGCGTCGAAGCCGCCGCCCCACAATTCCACGCCGTACTCGTCGGCCTGCTGAGCCACGTTTTCCAGGATGTCACTGGCGCGCTGGGGTGTGCGGTTAGCCACCACGATGCGATCGGGCCGGCAGGCAATCAGCGGCAGCATGGCGCCCATGGCCGCGCCGCCGGCGCCCAGCAACAGGATGCGCTTGCCTTCGAGCAAGGTATCGAGATTGATCTCGATGTCCCGCGTGAGGCCGACGCCGTCGGTGTTGTCGCCATGGATCACGCCGTCCTCGATCCACATGGTATTGACCGCGCCGGCGCTTTCGGCGCGCGGCGTCAGGCGCTCCGCCAGGTCATAGGCTTCGAGCTTGAAGGGCACTGTCACGTTCAGGCCGTGGCCACCACCCTCGAAGAAGGCACGCACGGTGGCAACGAATCCGTCCAGCGGCGCCAGCAGGCGCTCGTACTCGACGGCCTCGCCGGTCTGCTGCGCGAAAGCGGCATGGATGGCGGGCGAGCGGCTGTGTGCGATGGGATTGCCGATCACCACATAGCGGTCGGCCTGGGTCTGGGATTGCATAGTCGTAGTAGAGGACATCATCGGGCCTGTAAGCGAGTTTCCAGCCCACTGCGCGAAAACTTGAAGGTGGAGATGACTTCGAGAATATCCTGGCGCGCCTGCATCTGCGCTGAGAACTGGCCAAACGGCGCCGCGGCCCGCACGATCGCCACCGCCTGGCGGTCCAGCGCGGGATCGCCCGAGCTCTTGACCACGTCGATGGCATCGATGTTGTAGCCGTCGCGGTTATAGCCGAGCTTGCCCTGCCGGTTGACGTTGATCACCAGGATCAGTTGCCCGTACAGCGGCTTGCCGTTGCGCTGGGGAAAATCGGTGGTGCCGCGCGCCTCGATCTTCTGGCGCAGGCGGTCGTAGTACTGCGCATATTCCACTTCCTGCGCGCTGGTGGCGGTGAGCTGATAGCGCTTGGGACGCTTGGCGTATTGCTCGAGGTTGCGGCCGATCTCGGCTTCGAGCTTGGCCATCTCATCGAGCGAGGTACGTTCGTCCTGCCCGCGCAGTGGATGCTCCATGCGCTGCTGGCCGGGCTTGAGCGGCTGGCTGTGCACGGACGGCGCGGCTTCGCGCGACTGCGTCATCAGGCGCTGCTGCTCCTGCTCCATCTGCTCCACGCGGCGCTGCATCTGGCGCACCAGGTCGCCGTCCTTGGTGACGGTCTGGGCCGGCAGTGGCGTGGTCGCGCGCTGCTGGTCCTGCTCGCCGCCACCGTCGAGGTTGGCCTGGGCCAGCACGGTGGGATTCTGCGGACGCTGCGCCGACTTGGAATTGACCAGCACCACGTCGAGCGCGGCATCGGTGCGCTTGATCTCGAACGCCTCCGGCGCCACCACGCGCACGGTCAGTAGCAGAACATGGGCAAGCACCGAGACGACCAGCGCCTTGGCCATCGTGCTGCTGGCGTTCCACCACTGGCGGGGAGAAAAAGCGGCTTTCACGATGGGCGGGACGTTGGCTGGACGGCGTCGATGGGACAAGACCGGGGCCGGGGTCGGTCGGACCCCGGTTCAGACTGCGATTGTAAGGGAGCGCCTCGTTTTTTCCGAGAACCTCAGCCCGCGCCGCCGGCGCCGGTGTCGCGTGTCTCCGACGAAGCGCCTTCGCTTGTGGCACCTTCGGCACTCGCGGCGTCGCCCTCGGCGCTGCCTTCCGCGGCCACGCCCTCGGCGGCGGCTTCGGCYACCTCCTCGGCGGCAGCTTCAGCGGCAGCTTCGGCCGACACTTCGCTGGCTTCGTCGTCGCCTTCCAGTTCTTCCGACGGCAATTCGCCTTCGCCGGCAAAGATCTCCAGGACCCGGCACGACACCTCCAGCGAGATTTCGTCGGTTGCGCCGATTTCCAGCAGCACCTGGGTTCCGCGCGAGGCCTGGACCAGTTCGGGCACGCGCGTGACCAGCGGGATCTCGGCAAAGCGCACCGCGCCTTCCTTGAGCACCGAGCCCATCAGGCGTTCGCGCTTTTCCTGTTGCAGCCAGCGCAGGCACCAGTAGCGTTCCATGGTCGACTGGTGATCGGCATAAGCGGCGTAGGTGCCTTCGAAGTCGGCTACGGCAGCCAGCAGGTCGGAGTCCTTGGGCTTGAACGGCGCCACCAGCTTGGCCGTGATCCCATGCTGGGCCACCGCCAGGATCTGCCACTGGTTGACCAGGTCGACATAGCGCCGCAGCGGCGAAGTGCTCCAGGCGTACTGCGCCACGCCCAGCCCTTCATGCGGGGCCGGATAGGTCTGCATGCGGGTGCGGTGCATGCCCCAGGCCTTCTGCGWGCGGTAGATGCCCGGCACGCCGTGGTCTGCGAGCAGCTTGCCCCAGGTGCTGTTSGCSARGATCATCAGYTCGGCCACGATCTTGTCGAGCGGAGAGCCGCGCCGGCGCTGCTCGATGCGCACTCGCTCGCCGCCGTCGGCCAGTTCGTCGAGGTAGAAGTTGTAGTCGGCGCGGTTGTGCGACTCGGGCCGCAGCCCGCTCGCCAGGCGCGCCTTCTGGCGTTCATCGTGCAGCCATCCGGAGAAGTGCCACAGCTGGGTCAGCGCCTCGCGGAACGGGTAGTCGCCGGTGCCCGCGGCAAGCGCGGCCTCGGTCACCACGTCCTCAAGCAGGTTGTGGCGCAGGTTGGCCGCGATCATGACCATTTCGGCACGGGTCTCGCTGCTGACGATGGCTTGCTGGGCCGGATCGTAGACCACGTACAGCGACAAGGCCGGGCACTCGCGCCCTTCCTGCAACGTGTAGCGCTCCACCACGTCGTCGGGCAGCATGGTGATCTTGTCGCCGGGGAAATACACGGTCGACAAGCGCTGGCGCGCCACGGCATCGAGCGGCTCGCCACGGCGGATGCCGAGGCCGGGGGCCGCGATATGGATGCCCACGCGGATCTGGCCACCGTCGAGCGGCGTGACCGACAGCGCATCGTCGATCTCGGTGGTAGTGACGTCGTCGATGGAAAACGCCTCCACCTCCGCGCGCGGCAGGTCGCCGACGGGTTCCGGCACGGGCACGTCGGGAAAGCCCGTGCCCTTGGGAAAGCATTCGGAGRGGAATTTGGCCTCATGCAGCGCGCGCGGGCTGGCAATGCCGCCCACTGCCACCATCAGCCGCATCGGCGACATGCCAAGCGCGGTGCAGGCGGCGTCCATCGCCTTGTATTCGAGGCTGTTCTTGTCGGGCTTGAACAGCAGTTGCAGTGCCTTGCCGCGGAAGGCGTCGGGCAACGTCATGGCCTTGAGCTGGGCTTCGTACTCGGCCTGCACCAGGGCTTGCTGCTTCTTGCGCTCGAGCGCGGCGAGCGCAGCCTTCAACTGGTCTTCCGGCGCGCGCTGGTAGCGCCCGCGGCCCTTGCGGCGGAAATACACGGGATTGCCGTGCAGCGTCTGCGCCAGCGCAGCTTGCTGCACCACGCTCGCACCCGCACCGTAGTATTCGGTCGCCAGGTCGACAAAGCCGAATTCTTCTTCCGACGCRCATTCCCACAGGAATTCCAGGTCGACCTCGCCGGCCAGCTCGGCGGTCTGGCGCACCAGCTCGATCGCCGACGGCTGCGCGAATTGCAACAGTACGTCACGCGACTTGACCTTGGTGCGCTTGCCCGCGGGCAGCTCCACCTGGTACGACTCGCCCTGCTGGGTCAGCACGGTGCCGGCGCGAATCTCGCCGCCTTCTTCGAACAGCAACTGCATGGATCGGTACTTTCAGAAATGCCGGGAACCGTTCTGGAAAACAAGCGCCCTGGCGCCTTGTAACGCCTGTGGGAACGGCCCGGTGAGGGAAATGGTGCAAGGCCGCCCTCAGGCGAGACGGCAACCGGACCTGAGATGATACCGCACCGCGCCGGCCGCAAGCCCGGCGCGGGTCAAGCTGTTACAGCGACATGCCGCCGCTGGCCTCGATCGCCACGCCATTGACGTAGCTAGCGTCGTCGCTGGCCAGGAAGGTATAGATGCTGGCGATTTCCGCCGGTTCGGCCAGCCGGCGCAGCCAGCAGGACGATTTCATGCCGTCGAGCACCTTCTCCGGCACGGTCTGCAGGATCTCGGTCGCGACGAAGCCCGGGCAAACCGCGTTGACGCGCACGCCCTTCGGACCCAGCTCGCGCGCCCACGTCTTGGTAAAGCCGATCACGCCGAATTTGCTGGCCGCATAGTTGGTCTGGCCGAAGTTGCCGTACAGGCCCACCACACTAGATGCATTAAGGATCACACCGCTGCCCTGTTCGGTCATGATCGAAGCCACCGCCTGCGCGCAATTGAATACGCCCTTGAGGTTGACGTCGATAACCGCGTCGAACTGAGCCTCGCTCATCTTGGCCAGCCGCGCATCCTTGGTGATGCCGGCGTTGTTGACGAGGATGTCGATGCGGCCGTGTTTGGCGAGCGTGGCCGCGACCATGGCGTCCACTTCGTCGCGGCGCGTCACATCGACCTTGAAGGCACTGACGGTGGCACCCGTCGCGGCGAGGGTCCCGGCGGCGGCACGCACGCGCTCGTCCTTCACGTCGCAAAGCACCACCAGCGCGCCTTCTGCGGCAAAGCGCTGCGCGGTGGCAAAGCCGATGCCGGCGGCAGCGCCGGTGATGATGGCAACACGTCCCTGCAATTTCATGATGTTGGTCTCTTCTTCTTGGTAGTGGTCGTGGGATGTTCTTGCTTTGGATGGGTACTTGCGAGCTACTGGTCCGAACCGCCCTGATCGGACGCGGGCGCATTCGGGCTTTCCGGCGCGGGCCGCTGCCGCAGGTCCGGCAGGAATACCTCGGTCACCAGCATGACCCCGCCGCCGCGCCGGAAGACCGAGCGCCGCGCCGGCAACATGGAGGACGGCGGCGGTTCGCGCATCGCCGGGACCGCCTGCTCCAGCCGGCGCCGCAACGGGTGATGCGGCAACAAGCGCGCAAATGCGAACGGCTCGCGCAGCACGCGGGGATCGACAAACAGTGCACCGCCCAGGGGTCGCTCGCCCAAGCCGCGCAGGAACGGCCAGTCGCGCCGGGCATGGTCGGGTTTCACCACCGTATGGGCAAAGATGGCCGGGACGCCATCGCAGACCAGCAGTACCTCCCGCGCCAGCGCGCGATGGCGCGCTGGCAGGCCCAGCGCCTGCCATTCGTCGGCCAGGGCAAGCTCCATGCGCTGCGCCAGGCAACGCACCCGGAACCGGCTCGACGCCGCCACCAGCCGTGCAGTCAGCGAGCCGTCACCAATGACCCAGCGGCGCAGGTTCGCGCTGATGGCGGGATCTTCGGGTAAATGGGAGTGCCAACCGCTGCGGCGCACATGCGCCCCGCTCATACCGCGCTCATGCCTGCGGCTCCAGGTTGGCCGGGCTGATCTGTCCAGCGGGACCATAGCCGCAGAAGGCCAGGACTTGGTCGACGTAGCCGGCGAATTCGCTGATGCCGTGGTCGCTGCCCTCAATGACGCGCGTATGCGCGCCGGGGAACGCCGCCAGCATCTCGCGATAGTCCAGCACCTCGTCGCCGGTGGCGGCCATGAGGAAATAGCGCTCCGGCCGGGTGATGGCTTCGACCCGCAACGCCAGTAGTTCGTCCAGATGATGTCGTTCCACGCGCACCGAACCTCCGCCATGCCAGAGCGGCTGGTCGCCCAGGTAGCGCTCGAGGTCGGTCCACGGATGCACCGCCGGATTAAGCAGCACCGCGCGGCAGCCGTGGCGCTCGGCCAGCCGGCGGGCATAGAAACCGCCCAGCGAAGACCCGACGATGGTGAGCGGCTGCGCGCCGCCCGCCTGGGATGCCGCGATCGCCGCTTCCGCCTGGGCGATGGCCGCCGCCGGCGACACATTCAGCACGGGGCAGGCGTAATGGCGGCCAACGCCCCATTCGCGCATGCGCTCCTGGATCAGCCGCGCCTTGAACGACTGCGGCGAGGAGCGAAAACCGTGCAGGTACAACAACATGCCGGCCCCCGCTCAGGCTGTGGCGCCGGCAGCGAAGGCATCCAGCAGCTTCTGGTGCACGCCGCCGAAACCGCCGTTGCTCATCACCAGCACGTGGTCGCCAGGGCGCGCCGCGGCGCGCACCGCCCGCACCAGCGCGGGAAGATCGCTGAAGGCGGCAGCCCGCTCGCCCAGCGGCGCCAGTGATTCGGCCAGGTCCCAGCCCAGGGCATCCTTGCCGCTCCCCGGCACGCCAGTCGCCCATGCCGAACTGCTCCGTCTCGCTCCAGCAGCCCCGCTCCAGCACGCGCGCCAGACTCTCTTCCGCCCCGTTGACGATCAGGCGGCCCTGCTCCGGCACGGTTCGCACGAGGTGGTGGAACTGGGTCTCGATCGCGGCAAGATCCGGGAAGATGTCGGCGTGATCGTATTCCAGGTTATTCAGGATGGCCGTGCGCGGACGGTAGTGGACAAACTTGCTGCGCTTGTCGAAGAACGCCGTATCGTATTCATCGGCTTCGATCACGAAGAAATCGGACTCGGTCACGCGCGCCGACACCCCAAAGTTCTGGGGCACGCCGCCAACCAGGAAACCCGGGTTGTAGCCCGCACCCTCCAGGATCCAGGCCAGCATGGAAGTCGTTGTGGTCTTGCCGTGGGTTCCCGCCACCGCGAGCGTCCATTTGCCGCGCAGCACATGCTCGCCCAGCCACTGCGGGCCGGATGTATAGGGCAGGTTGCGGTTGAGGATGGCTTCCATCAGCGGATTACCGCGCGAGACCACATTGCCGATCACGAACAGATCCGGCGCCAGCGCCAGTTGGCTCGGATCGAAGCCCTCGATCAGTTCGATGCCCTGGGCCTCGAGCTGCGTGCTCATGGGCGGATAGACATTGGCATCGCAACCGGTCACGCGGTGGCCAGCCTGCTTGGCCAGTACGGCAAGGCCGCCCATGAATGTGCCGCAGATACCGAGGATGTGAATATGCATGGGATTTGGGATTCGGCGGGCCTGGGCGGCCGGGCCTGTGGCTTCTGAATGAGGGGGAATTGTACCTGAGGGGGGCAGGGGGAATCCCGAGGGATGCCTGCGGCACCGGGCGGAAATCCACTTCCGCAGGGTGCCCAGCGAGCCCCGGAAGCCGTTCGGTTCGAGCCGTGCAACCCGCCCCGGAAGGTCGCTCCCCGCAGGGGGAGCCGTCTTTGACTTTGAAGTTAAACCGCTAAAGCTGGCTTTAACGGGAAATCCGCCAGCCAACGGAATCTCAAGCCTCCCAGCCCACTCTAAGAAACCAAACCCCGCTCGGGGCGCTTCCCCCAATCCCTCCGGTATCATCTCCACATGCCCCGCCGCCCCACCCTGGACCCCATCCGCCTGCGCGAAGAAATTGCGCAGGCCGCCGCCCGCATGATCGCGGAAGACGGTGCCGACTACGCCACCGCCAAGCGCAAGGCCGCGCGCCAGTTGCTGGGCGACATCCGCGTAACCGGCGAGTGGCTCCCCGACAACGAGATGGTCGAGGCCGAGGTCCGCGCCTACCAGGCGCTGTTCCATTCGGACAGCCAGCCGCGCGTGCTGGCGCTCCTGCGCCGCCTGGCCATACTGGTCATGAGTGACCTGGCCGCATTCCGCCCCTACCTGGCCGGGGCGGTACTCAACGGCACTGCCACCGAGCATTCGGACGTCTACCTCCAGTGCTTCTGCGACAGCCCCAAGGACCTCACCCTCCACCTGCTCAACGCCGGTGTCGATTTCGATACCAGCGAAAGCCGGCACTTTGCCGGCCGTGGCGAGGTCGAGACCTTGAGCTTCCTCTGGAAGGGCCAGTGGCCCACCCAGAGGGAGGCGCGGCTGCTGGCGGGGGAAATCCGCGCCGAGCTTGGCCAGCCCGTTGGCATTCATATAGCGCTGTATGATGCGGATGATGAACGTGGCGCGGTCCGGGCAGATGCCGGCGGCCGCGTTGCCCGTGCCGACCTGAGCGCCGTGCAGGCACTCGCGGCGGCGGCCGCGTCCGACACGCCCGACACGCCCGAAGCAGCCTGAGCACCCGAACGGCGTGGTGCCTTCCGTTCCGCCCCGGGCCTTTTCTGCCATCTATCAGCCGCTAACTTCCTGCTGCCATGCCCCCTTCCAATAGCACTTCCGTCCGCCGCAGCCGCCTCTGGGTCTGGCTCGCCGTTGCTGTCGTCGCTGCCGCTGCCGGCGCACTGGCCGGTCATTATGTGTTCTCGCCCAAGCCAGCATCCGACGAGGCGGTGGAGGCGTTCCTGCGTACGCAACTGCCTGACCCGACCGGCGCGCAGGTCGATTTCGCGAAGTTGCGGGGCAAAACCGTAGTTGTGAACTTTTGGGCACCCTGGTGCGGGCCATGCGTCGAGGAGATGCCCGACCTGACCGCGCTGCACAAGGAGTACTCGGGGCGCAAGGTGGAATTTGTCGGCATCGGCATCGATTCGGCCAACAATATCCAGCAGTTCATCCAGAAAGTGCCGGTCTCTTACCCGCTGGTGGTGGCGGGCTTTGCCGGTACGGAGTTGTCGCGTAATTTCGGCAATGCCGCCGGCGGGCTGCCCTATACAGTGATCATTGCGCCCGACGGCACGGTCAGCTACCGCAAAATGGGCAGGGTTTCCCCTGATGAGCTGCGCGCCGCGCTGCCTCGCGGCTAGGCATAAGATTCTTGATTTGGGGCCATTTTCATCTAATCTTTAGCGATCATCAGGCAAATTAACCGATTTCCGATGGCACAGATCGAAAGTGCCGGATCAGACCAAAAAACTCGCCCGCCTGGAAGCTGCCTATGTCTGCGCTGCTAGACAAATCACTCTAAGCTACGGTAATCTCCGCGCAATTTCGTTGAAATGGTCGAGCCGCCGTGATCGATACGCCTCCCGAACGCCGCTCCGCCCGCTACCGCAAGGTGCTGGTCCTGCATGGACCTAACCTGAACCTGCTGGGCACGCGCGAACCGGAAACCTATGGACACACGAAACTGGTCGATATCGACTTTGCTCTTGCACAGCGCGCAAGGCAGGCCAATATCGCCCTGGCTACGTTCCAGTCCAACCACGAGGGGGCACTGGTCGATCGTATCCATGCAGCGCGCGACGAGGGCGTTGACTTCATCATCATCAACCCGGCCGCCTACACGCATACCAGCGTGGCGTTGCGCGATGCGCTGGCCGGGGTGGCGATCCCTTTCGTGGAGGTCCACTTGTCGAACGTGCATCGGCGCGAGGACTTCCGTCACCACTCCTTTTTCTCGGATGTGGCGATCGGCGTGATCTGCGGACTTGGCTGGCAAGGCTACCTGCTGGCGCTGGACTATGCCCTCGGGCAGGAGCTGGAGCAGGCGCCCCTAAAGGCCTGACCCGGCCGCTTTATTTCATGACATTTACCGCGCCCCCGGCGCCTGTCACGTCCCCGCTGTCTCGCGCGGCGGACGTAGGCAGCCCGCCGGACGCATGAGTTTTTCCCGGACGAAGCCGCCAGAGCGGCAAGCCGGACAACCCGATTCAGGAGGATAGAAGATGGACCTGCGCAAGCTGAAGACGCTGATCGACCTGGTGGCCGAGTCCGGCATCTCCGAGCTGGAAGTCACCGAAGGCGAAGGCAAGGTGCGAATTGTCAAGGCACCGCCGCAGGTCATCGCCGCGCCGATGGCGATGCAACCGATGCAGGCACTGCCCCCGGCCGCCGGCCCCGCCGCGGCGCCCGTTGCCGGCGCCGAGCCGACCGCACCGCAACTGCCGGTTGGCCATGTGGTGACCTCGCCGATGGTCGGCACCTTCTATCGCGCCCCCTCGCCGGGCGCCGCGGCCTTCGTCAACGTGGGCGATACCGTCAAGGAAGGCCAGACTGTCTGCATCATCGAAGCGATGAAGCTGCTCAACGAAATCGAGTCCGACAAGGCTGGCGTGATCAAGGAAATCCTGGTCGAGAATGGCCAGGCGGTGGAATACGGCCAGCCGCTCTTCATCATCGGCTGATACTGACCGGCATGCCGCGCCGCCCGCAGCCTGCGCCGGATGTTCCGGCCGACCGCGCCGGCGCAGGCGAACCGGACGTGCCGCACGGGCCTCGCCCCGGTGCCAGCTCCCCCGCCCGCACTCCGGCCACCGCGCCGGGGGCGCCATGATCCGCCGCGGTGGGACCGCCTTTCTCCTCGCAGAGAGTGACTATGTTTGAAAAAATTCTGATCGCGAATCGCGGTGAAATCGCCCTTCGCATCCAGCGCGCCTGCCGCGAGCTTGGCATCAAGRCCGTAGTGGTGTATTCGGAAGCCGACAAGGAAGCCAAATACGTCAAGCTGGCCGACGAAGCMGTCTGTATCGGCCCGGCGCCTTCGCCGCTGTCCTACCTCAATATGCCGGCCATCATCTCGGCCGCCGAGGTGACCGACTCGCAAGCCATCCACCCAGGCTACGGCTTCCTGTCGGAAAACGCCGACTTCGCCGAACGCGTGGAAAAATCCGGCTTCGTCTTTATCGGCCCGACCTCGGAAAGCATCCGCCTGATGGGCGACAAGGTCTCGGCCAAGCAAGCCATGATCAAGTCCGGCGTGCCGTGCGTGCCGGGCTCCGAAGGCGCCCTGCCCGACGATCCCAAGGAAATCCTGGCGATCGCGCGCGCCGTCGGCTACCCGGTCATCATCAAGGCGGCGGGCGGCGGCGGTGGCCGCGGCATGCGCGTGGTGCACACTGAAGCGGCCCTGGTCAACGCGGTCAACATGACGCGCGAGGAAGCCGGCCGTGCCTTCGGCAACCCGGAGGTCTACATGGAGAAATTCCTGGAGAACCCCCGGCACGTCGAAATCCAGATCCTGGCCGACCAGCATCGCCAGGCGATCTGGCTGGGCGAGCGCGACTGCTCGATGCAGCGCCGCCACCAGAAGGTGATCGAGGAAGCGCCCGCGCCGCATATCCCGCGCCGCCTGATCGAGCGTATCGGCGACCGCTGCGCCGAGGCCTGCAAGAAGATCGGCTACCGTGGCGCCGGCACCTTCGAGTTCCTGTACGAGAACAACGAGTTCTACTTCATCGAGATGAACACGCGCGTGCAGGTGGAGCACCCCGTCACCGAGATGATCACCGGCATCGACATCGTGCAGGAGCAGATCCGCATCGCCTTTGGCGAGAAGCTGCGCTGGCGCCAGAAGGACGTGCAACTGCGCGGCCACTCCATCGAATGCCGCATCAATGCCGARGATCCGTTCAAGTTCACCCCGTCGCCCGGCCGCATCACCGCCTGGCACATGCCCGGCGGTCCCGGCGTGCGGGTCGACTCGCACGCGTATGATGGCTACTTTGTGCCGCCCAACTACGATTCGATGATTGGCAAGATCATCACCTACGGCGCTACCCGCGAGCAGGCCATTGCCCGCATGCGGATCGCGCTGTCGGAAATGGTGGTGGACGGCATCCAGACCAACGTACCGCTGCACCGCGAGCTGATGCTCGATGCCAACTTCGTCGAAGGCGGCACCAGCATTCACTATCTCGAACACCGCCTGGCCCAGAAGAACGTGGCCAAGGGCGGCAAGATCTGAAGCCCCGGCGCGGCCAGCATTAACGGATCGACAAGGATCGCCTGTGGCATTTCAGGAATGTGTGATCGAAATCGCACAAGACCAGGCAGAAGCCTGGTCTGACGCACTGTTCGACCTCGGCGCGCTGTCGGTATCGGTGGAAGACGCCGATGCCGACACGCCCGACGAGCAGCCGCTGTTCGGCGAGCCCGGCATGGAGCCGACTCGCCTGGCATGGAACCGCTCGCGCGTGGTGGCGCTGTTCGACGACAGCACCGATCCCGTGCTGGTGGTGGCCGCTGCTGCCAATGCGCTGGGTATCGACCCGGTGCCGCCGTACCAGTTGCGGCCGGTCGAGGACCAGGACTGGGTGCGCCTGACGCAATCCCAGTTCGAGCCTATCCGCATCGGCGAGCGCATCTGGGTGGTGCCGTCGTGGCACGAAGCGCCCGAACCCGACGCGGTGGTGCTGGAACTCGATCCCGGCCTCGCCTTCGGTACCGGCAGCCATCCCACCACGCGGCTGTGCATGCAGTGGCTGGAACAGAACATCAAGGCGGGTGAAACCGTGCTCGACTACGGTTGCGGCTCGGGCATCCTCGCCATCGTGGCGCGCAAGCTCGGCGCGGGCGACACGCTCGGCATCGATATCGACCCCAACGCGGTGGAAGCCTCGCGGTACAACGCTGAGCGCAATCGCGTGGAAGCCACTTTCGCGCTGCCGGAAACCGTTTCCGAGGCCAGCTACGACCTCGTCGTCGCCAATATCCTCTCCAATCCGCTCAAGCTGATGGCGGCCATGCTGAGCGCCCGCGTGCGTCCCGGCGGCCGACTGGTGCTGTCGGGCGTGCTGGAGCGGCAGGCGGAGGAAGTCGCCGCTGCCTACGCGCCCTGGCTGCCCATGTCAGTCTGGCGCAGCGAGGAAGGCTGGGTGTGCCTGCACGGCACCCGCGGTGAAGGCCCCGGCGTCCAGCCCTGAGCCCCGCCAATGGCCGCAGCCAAGCTCGTCACGCGTTGCCCGGCCTGCCGCACGGCGTTCCGGCTGGTTGCCGATCAGTTGCGGCTGCGGCAGGGCCTGGTCCGCTGCGGCCAGTGCGACACCGTTTTCGACGCGCGTGAACACCTGATCGAACTGCCGGCGCCCGAACCGGCCAGCGAGGCCGCGGTCGCCGCCGAGGCTGCCGCAAGCGTGGCTGCCCCAGCGCCGCCGCAGGAGACGGCCCCGGAAAAGCCCCACCGCCGCTCGCCGCGCACGCCGCACGAGAAGTCCCACGAAGAAGCGATCGAGGGTGCTCACGACACGGCACACGGGCGCGCGCCGCGAACCCCACGCAAACGGCACCATGCCGAGGCGCCCCCTGAAACGGCAGCACCTGACGCGCCTGGCCCGCATGCTGCCGAGGCCCTCGCCGCGCCCCAGGAAGCGCCGCATGACGAGGCTGCCGAATCCGGTGAGGACCGCCCCTACATCCCTCCTTTCGATCCCGGCTTCGATCCCGGTTACGACGTGCCGGCGCTCGACGCGCCCACCGTGATGCTGTACCAGACGCAAGCGGAAGCCGATGAGGCTGCGCACGCCGTCAACCTGCAGGCGGAGCCGGAAACAGGCGCCGTGGAGGCCGAGGAAGCGGCTTCCGCCGTGTTCGTGCCCGGCATTGTCGATGGCGAGGAGGCTGACGTTTCCGCCACGGACCAGGCAATCGAAGCATCTGGCGCAACTGAAGCAGTCGAACCAACCCAGGCAACCGAGTTAGCCGATGCAACCGAAGCATCCGATGCAACGCATACAGCCAGCGTAGCCGACATAGCCGGTGCCGCCGCCGACGCCTGGCACGAAGCCGGCGTCCCGGCAGCGGGCGACACACCCGCCGCCACGCCGCAAGCCACCCCCTGGCCACAACTGGACCCCGGGACGCTGGCCGACGACCTGCCACCGCAGGCCGCGCCCCAGGCCATCGCCGGGGCCACCGCCCTGGACGACGATGCGGAACGTGAAGCGCAGGCCGCCCATGGACATGCGGCGCAACTGCCGCCACTAGCGGCCGGCGACAACGATGCAACGCATGCCGCGGACATCGCCGATACCGCGGACACGGCGCAAGCCAGCGATGCGGTGAACGACGTAGCCACCGCCGGCCACGCCCCCGCCAGTGCCCGCGCCGAAGCCGACGCCGCGGCGGTCCCGAGCGCGAGCGGCTACCTGCGCGCCGAAGCGCAAAGCGACTTTCCCGAGATTCCCGAGCCCGTGGCGCGCGAACAGGCGTCGCGCCTGCGGGCGGCGAGCGAGGAGGCCGCGGCGCCGGCCTTCGCGCCGGACTTCCTGCGGCACGCACGCGAGCGCGGGCCGGGCCCGGCCCGGCGCAAGCGCACGCTGCAACGCCTGGCGATCGCCTTGCTGGTGCTGGCAGGACTGGTGCAAGTAACCTATCTGGCGCGCAGCCAGCTGTCGGGGCGCTTCCCGATGCTGCGCMCGGCCTTCGAGGCGGTCTGCGCACCGCTGGGATGCGAGGTGGCGCCGTGGCGCGACATCGACGCCCTGCGCATCGAAAGCTCGCTGCTGCAAAAGCAGGACGAGGACTCCGACGCATACCTGCTTGCCGTCACCTTGCGCAACCAGGGCCGGGCGACCGTGGCACTGCCGGCCATCGAGCTGGTCATGACCGACCTGCAGGACCAGTTGCTGTTGCGCAAGGTACTGCAGCCGGCCGATTATCTCGACGCCGGACAGCAGGCCTTTGCCACGCACGGCCTGCGCGCAGGCACGGAGCTTCCGGTTCGGGTACGATTCCGTTCGCAGCAGGCGGCGGCGAACTACCGCGTGCTGATCTTCTACCCCTGAATTCCACACGGGCCCGCCGCTCATCCCGGGCGCCCCCGAATCACGGGCCCGCATTTCACACAGGAGCACATATGAGCAACGTCACCCTCGGCGGCAACGCCATCGAAGTCGGCGGCAAATTTCCGCAAGCAGGCGACAAGGCCCCCGCGTTCTCGCTGGTCGGCAAGGACCTGAAGGACGTCACGCTGGGCGACTTCGCCGGCAAGCGCAAGGTGCTCAATATCGTCCCCAGCCTGGACACCCCGGTGTGCCAGGCCTCCGCGCGCAAGTTCAACGAAGCCGCCAGCGGCCTCGCCAACACCGTGGTGCTGACTATCTCGGCCGACCTGCCCTTCGCCATGGGCCGCTTCTGCACCGCTGAAGGCCTGGCCAACGTGGTGCCGCTGTCGCTGATGCGCGGCGCCGATTTCAAGGGTAACTACGGCGTGGACGTCAAGACTGGCCCGCTCGCCGGCGTGACAGCGCGCGCCGTGGTGGTGCTCGATGAAAACGACAACGTGAAGTACAGCGAACTGGTCTCGGAAATCAAGAACGAGCCGAACTACGACGCCGCACTGGCCGCGCTGAAGTAAGCGCGCCACCAGCCAGGCGCGGCCACCCGGATGACCGGGTGGCCGTTTTTACATTCAGTGGGCACCGCCACGAGCGGGCGCCCCATAGCAAGCACTGCAAGAATTGGAGAGAGCATGTCCAGCCTGATCTGTGGCTCCGTCGCCTACGACACCATCATGACGTTCGAGGGGCATTTCCGCGAACATATCCTGCCCGACCAGATCCACATGCTGAACGTGTCCTTCCTGGTCCCGTCCATGCGCCGCGAGTTCGGCGGCTGCGCAGGCAATATCGCCTACTCGCTGAAGCTGCTGGGCGGCGAGCCCGTGGTCATGGCCACCGTGGGCGCCGACGCCGAGCCTTACCTGCAGTACCTGCGCGCGCTCGACATCAGCACCGAGCACATCCGTACCCTGCCCGATACCTATACGGCGCAGGCCATGATCACCACCGACCTGGACAACAACCAGATCACGGCGTTTCACCCGGGCGCGATGAACCAGTCGCAGCTCTCGCAGGTGCAGGATGCGCTCGGCGGCAGCAACGCGCCTACCCTGGGCATCGTCGCTCCGGACAGCCGCGAAGGCATGCTGCACCACGCCCGTCAGTTCGCCGAGGCCGGCRTGCCCTTCATCTTYGAYCTGGGCCAGGCCATGCCSCTGTTCAACGGCGAMGACCTCCGCCAGTTCGTTGAACTCGCCAGCTACGTGACGGTCAATGACTACGAAGCGC
This sequence comes from Cupriavidus sp. 05T313, assembly GCF_056396665.1. Classification (NCBI taxonomy): domain Bacteria; kingdom Pseudomonadati; phylum Pseudomonadota; class Betaproteobacteria; order Burkholderiales; family Burkholderiaceae; genus Cupriavidus; species Cupriavidus sp. 05T313. Next base: position 29,788 of record NZ_JBFTLX010000001.1, read on the forward strand.
AAGTTCTGTTGTCGCGTACCGGCTGGACCAGCGAGGAAGTTGCCGCGCAAGTCCAGGCCTTCATCGTGACCCACGGTGAGCAGGGCGCGAGCGTCTTCGCCAACAAGCAGAAGTACAATATCGCTTCCGTAAAAGCGGATCGGGTCATCGATCCCACGGGCTGCGGGGATGCGTTCCGCGGCGGCCTGCTTTACGGCATCGAACGGGGCTTCGACTGGGAAACAACAGGCCGCCTTGCCAGCCTGATGGGTTCCATCAAGATCGCGCACCAGGGTCCGCAGAACCACAAACCGTCGCGCGACGAAATCGGTGAACGCTTCCAGTCGGCTTTTGGTTATCGCTACGAGTAACACCTTTACGGGATGGATCCCATGCATACCCTGCTTCGCACCAGCGCCATCGCGCTCGCTGCAGCCGCCACCCTGGTGGCCGGCTGCGCTTCGCAGTCGAACTCCGCCAGCATCTATACGCCGGGCCAGGCTCAGCGCGAGCAGACCTTGCGCTACGGCGTGGTCGACACCGTGCGCGAGGTGCTGATCCAGGGTAACCAGACGGGCGCCGGCACCATCGCCGGCGGTGCCATCGGCGGCATCGCCGCCGGCAGCACCATCGGCAGCGGCGGCGGCTCGGTAGCCGCGGGCGTGCTGGGCGCGGTGCTCGGCGGTATCGCCGGCAGCATGGCGGAGAACAAGATCAACCAGCGCCGTGGCCTGGAGATCACCGTGCGACTGGACAACGGCGAGATGCGCGCCATTGTCCAGGACGCCGACGAAGCCTTCCGCCCGGGCGAACGCGTGCGCCTGCTGTCTTCCGGCGGCACGACCCGCGTTACGCACTGAGCACGGCACCCGGGCCGCGCGCAGCGCGCCTGTCCGCTGCAGCGGGGGCTGGCGCTACACGGGTACGAGAAGGCCGCCCAACGGCGCCTGCGACAGTTTAAGGCGACCTCGGGCCGCAACCCCGACCCTGACCTGCCAAAGCGCTGCCTCCTCTACGGAGGCAGCGCTTTTTTCTTGCCGCGATCCGCGCCCGCCCGAGCCTCGCCTGTGGAAGCAGGCCGACGGCCTGGCCGTCCGGATGCACTCAGCTTCCTGTCGCCAGCAACGTCGCGGCCACTTCGTCGGGATCCCGCCCCGCCGCGGCCAGCACCAGGGTCTTGCGTCGTGAGGCCTGACCGCTCTTCAGCGTGACCGAACGGCGCGGCAGGCCCAGCGACGCGGCCAGCCACTGGCACAGGGCTTCGTTGGCCTTGCCGTCCACGGGCGGTGCCGCCAACCTGATCTTCAGCACACCGTCATACTCGCCCGCGGCCGCGGTCGTCCTGGCGCCGGGCTGCACATGCACCGTCACCACGATCTCATCTTGCCCGGAGCCCTTGCCCTGGCGGCACCATGCGGCCATCTACGCCTCTCCTGCTTTCCGGATGTTCAAATGCGCAATCGCCAGGGTGATCCGGTGCCCGGGCGCGCATGAAAAAACCCGCCGGGCTTTCACCATCGGCGGGTTGGCAAGACTGACGTCTTGCGGACCGGATACGCAGTATCCGGTCAGTGCGACACGCGATGCGTGCCCTGGCAATTCCCAGCGCTGGCCGTTGCCGGCACGCTTACGGACGGGTGCCCGTCGGGAAGGGCCATGCCGCAGCCGGGTTCAGCGCGGTCTTGGCAGCCGTAGCGGGTGCGACAGCAGGCGCAGCGGCAGGCTTCGAAGCCGGCGCAGCCTTCTTGGCGGCAGCCTTCTTGGCCGGAGCCTTCTTGGCAGCAGCCTTCTTGGCCGGTGCGGCCTTCTTGGCAGCAGCAGCCTTCTTGGCCGGTGCAGCTGCCTTCTTGGCCGGTGCGGCCTTCTTGGCGGCTACCTTCTTGGCCGGTGCGGCCTTCTTGGCGACAACCTTCTTGGCTGCAACTTTCTTGGCCGGTGCGGCCTTCTTCGCTACGACCTTCTTGGCGGCGGCCTTCTTGGCCGGCGCTGCCTTCTTGGCCGGCGCTGCCTTCTTCGCTACGACCTTCTTGGCGGCGGCCTTCTTGGCCGGTGCTGCAGCCTTCTTGGCCGGCGCAGCCTTCTTCGCCACTACCTTCTTGGCGGCGACCTTCTTCACAGCGGCCTTCTTGGCCGGGGCGGCTGCCTTCTTGGCGGCCGGCTTGGCGGCCTTCTTAGCCGCCGGTTTCTTCTTTGCAGTCGTTGCCATGGATAACTCCTTCACTAGAGAGTGAATATCGAATGACCTAAGTTGGCGACCCGACCGACCCGAGGCGCGTTACCGCGATGCGACCCCAATCGAGCGAGCGATTCATCGGCGCACGGAAACATTGCGACCCCACGCTAATGAATTCGGTGTCAGGGGCACCGCGGCGAGCGGTGCGATAGTGGCCAAGCGGAGCCCGCAGCCGGGCTTCTGACGCTTGCCGCGCCCTGGAATATTCGATCTGCCCGCGCCATCCGCCGGATCGGCACGCGGCATGAAAAGAAGAGATATCGGCCGGCATTTCCATGATGCGGGCAAAGCCACGCGCACCACGTACGGCATTCGTTTGGGGGTAGTTCGCCCATCCCGTTACTGGGCCAAAGGAGACTGCACGCGTTTTAGTAAACCAGTACGGCTTGGTCTGCGTCAAAGTTCTAGTGCTCCTGAGCTACCTGTTCCATTGCATCGAAGTGGGTGGCGCTCGTCGATCGGCATCACGTCCAACATCATCGTTCCATCTGCTGCCTTGCCTGCCTCGCAGCCATGCAATGAAGTGAGACTCTTGTCAAGGCGAATCATAATTCGTTTGTTGCGCGATGTTAAGAAAAAAGTGCAAAAAAACTTGCGCGCGAGCATGACAACTTCATCGTCTTCATCGCCGCGCTCCGCTCGCCTCGTCTTTGCATGCGCGCGACACGCTCTCACCGCGTCGGACGCGAATGCGCATCGCTCCTCGCGCACACGATCGACGCATCGCTGATGCCGCGTCGAGCGAATGAAAAACCATCGCCGGCGCGCTCCGTTTTATTCACGCGAGCATCGCTGCCGGTACGCACTCGACGCGCGGCGACGGCGCGCTTCACGACGTTTCACGAACGCCGGAAACCCGCATGAACAAAGGCTTTTCGGGAAACCAAGAATGCCCGACAGATAACTGCGCGCACGCGTCGCGGCATCGTCCTCTCACACTTCGCGCGAGTACGAACTAGCGCCGCGCATGCAGCTACCGGGCCTTCGTGCAGCCGTGCATGGAAGACACGGCGCGATGCGCGGACGATGCGCGCATCGAAGTCCGGCTCGCACGCTCGCGTGCTGCTTGAACAGTGATRCGCCGACGCAACGGTCTGAGAATCGTCATTGCGACACACGCACGCAAGCGAGGTTCGGACACAGCGTCTTGCATGCATCGCGCGGCTCCATCGATGCACGCGAGACGACTGCGTGCCCTCCATCGGCCGGCATCCGCAATCGACAGCATCGACCTGTTCACCGACGAGGCATCCCGGACCCTGCATGTAGTGTCGCGCGGAGTCGGGCACTCTCTACCAGGCCGAACGCGCAGTGCGTGATGAAGAGGTTCGCCAGGCGTTCAATGCGATGCGCGCACTCGTCGCGCAAAGCAAAGCGAGACTCCGCGATGGCGACTACGATGCGTGGCCGGACAGGTGCCGCAGGCATGGCGGCGCCGCACGGAACATGCCGCCTAGAGGATTGCTTCAAGTGCCGCCGGCAGACAATTTTGCTGCATGACAGAATACGCCAGCAACCAGCAACCACGCCGGTTTCCGGCGAGCGACCAGCTCGCTTTGATGCGTACGCAAACACGGCCGGGAGATTGCGGCGCGAGCCTATCACCAGTAGATTGGCGTACCCGCGCCGCCAGGCTCGCCGAATCCGGCCGGTGACGATCCTGGTAGCGCCACGGCACGCAGTCATGGCGCGCCCCAACCCAAACAGGAGATCCCGATGCACTTTACTGCCCCCCGCTCCGTCGCACGCGCCGCCGTCATGGCGGCACGCGTCACCGTGCTCGCCGGTGCGCTGCTGGGTAGCGCCGCGGCGCTGGCCCAGGCCACCCCGGCTGGTTCATGGAAGACCATCGACGACGCCACCGGCAAGCCACGCGGCCTGGTGGAGATCAGCGAGCATAACGGCGTCTACAGCGGCAAGCTCGTCAAGAGCTTCGGCGAGAGTGACGGCAAGAGCGACGGCAAGCCCAAGGTATGCGACAAGTGCACCGACTCGCGCCGCGACCAGCCCATCATGGGCATGACCATCATCACGGGCTTGCGCAAGACCGGCGACAACGAGTGGAGTGGCGGCGAGATCCTCGATCCGGAAAGCGGCAAGCTCTACAAGACCAAGATGTCGCTGGCGGACGACGGCAACAAGCTCAAGGTGCGCGGCTTCATCGGCATCAGCCTGCTGGGACGCACCCAGACCTGGGAACGCGAACGCTAGCCTGCGTGCCAGGCGGTACCGGCACCGCCTGGCAACCCACGGCGCAGTCCTTGCGCCGTCCCTGCCTTCATCGTTGCATCGTCTCAGCGCCTCGCCTGCCTCTCCGTCCTTCGGCAACCCGTCCCGGCCGATCCGCCTTCGCGCCGCCTCCGGCTCTGCCGCCTCGCTTCCCGCCCGACCACTCAGCCAGCCGATTGCCATGCGCTGCCCGCATGACGACATGCGCAGAATTCGTTTTCAGGGTGACGGCGCGGCTCCTAACATCGGCCTTACCTGCCGTGCGCCGTTTCATCCCCCCACCGCGCCGGGCGGCGCTGCCACGCCGACCCGGTACCGAAGCGGTTCGCGCACCGGCGCCGCCAACCAGGAGGAAGTCATGCACGCAAGCGCCCGTCCAGAAGCGCCACCGAACGTCAGCGGCTCGCAGCGCCGCCGCGCCATCGTCGCCACCGTGATCGGGAACGGTCTGGAGTGGTTCGATTTCACCGTCTACAGTTTCTTCGCCGTCATCATCGCGAAGCTCTTCTTTCCCACCGGCAACGATCTGTCCTCGCTCCTGCTGGCGGTTGCCACCTTTGGCGTGGGATTCTTCATGCGGCCGGTCGGCGGCATCATCCTCGGGGTGTACGCCGACCGCGTCGGCCGCAAGGCAGCGCTGTCTCTGACCATCCTGCTGATGGCGCTGGGCACCACCATGATCGGCCTGGCGCCCACCTTTGATCAGATCGGCGTCTTCGCGCCGCTGCTGATCGTGGTGGCGCGCCTGCTGCAGGGCTTTTCCGCCGGCGGAGAGATGGGCGGCGCGACCGCCTTCCTGACCGAGTACGCACCGGTCGAACGTCGCGCCTACTATTCGAGCTGGATCCAGGCGAGCATCGGCGTGGCGGTGCTGCTGGGCGCCGCGGTCGGCACCTTCGTGACCTCCGCGCTGAGCACCGAATCGCTCAATAGCTGGGGCTGGCGCGTGCCTTTCCTGCTCGGCATCGTGATTGGTCCGGTGGGCTACTACATCCGCCATCACCTCGACGAGACGCCGACGTTCCGCGAGGCCACCGACAAGTCCGAGTCGCCGCTGGCCGAAGTGCTGCGCGACTACCCGCGCCAGACCGCGGCCAGCTTCTCGATGGTGATCCTGTGGACGGTCTGCACCTACGTGCTGCTGTTCTATATGCCGACGTACTCGGTCAAAGTGCTCCATGTGCCGCAGTCCACCGGCTTCATTGCCGGCATGGTCGGCGGCCTGGCGATCATGGTATGCGCGCCGCTGGTCGGCATGCTGGCGGACCGCATCGGACGCCGCGTGCTGCTGTCCGGCTCGGCGCTGCTGATCCTGGTGCTGGCCTATCCGATGTTCGTCTATATCAACCAGGCGCCGGGGCTGGCTTCGCTGGTGGTCTTCCAACTGGTGTTCGGCGTGCTGATCGCCACCTACACCGGCCCCATCCTGGCCGCGTTCTCCGAACTCTTCCCGGCCAAGGTGCTGTCGACCGGATTGTCGGTGGCCTACAACCTGGCGGTCACCATCTTCGGCGGCTTCGCTTCCTTCATCATCACCTGGCTGATCGCCAGCACGGGCAGCACCATGGCGCCGGCCTTTTATGTGATGTTTGCCGCCGCCATCAGCCTGGCCGGCACGCGCCTGGTGCGCGAGCCCGCTTACCTGCAAACCGTGCAAGTGCAAGCCGCGCAACCCGTCTAGTTCCAGCTCTTGTTCATCTTGTTCATCTGGTATCTCGTATGAAACAGATCCTACTCAGGGGCGGCAACGTCCTCGACCCCGCCCGCGGCAGTCTCCTGCAACGCCACGATGTACTGATCGAAGGCGAGCGCATCGCGGAGGTGTCGGCCACGCCGATCCACGCGCCCGCCGCGCAGGTGATCGACCTTGCCGGCAAGACCGTCATGCCCGGGCTGATCGACTGCCACGTGCACGTGCTGGCGTCGCTGGCCAACCTCGGACTGAACGCGGTGCAACCCAATGTGCTGGTGGCGTTCCGCGCCATGCCGATCATGAAGGCCATGCTGGAGCGCGGCTTCACCACCGTGCGCGATGCCGGCGGCGCCGACTGGGGCCTGTCGCAGGCGATCGAGACCGGCCTGGTGCCCGGCCCGCGCATCTTCCCGTCCGGCAAGGCGCTGTCCCAGACCGGCGGGCACGGCGATTTCCGCCCGCGCGCCGACGTGCTGGAGCCATGCTCGTGCGCTTTCCGCGCCGGCGCTATCGCCCGTGTGGCCGATGGCGTGGAAGCGGTTCGCCTGGCGGTGCGCGAAGAAATCCAGAAAGGCGCCACACAGATCAAGATCATGGCATCCGGCGGGGTGGCCTCGCCCACCGATCCGATCGGCAACACGCAGTACAGCGAAGACGAGATCCGCGCCATCGTGGCCGAGGCCGAGGCGGCCCAGACCTATGTCATGGCGCACGCCTACACCGGCCGCGCCATCGCGCGCGCGGTGCGCTGCGGGGTACGCACCATCGAGCACGGCAACCTGGTCGACCGCRCCGCCGCCCGCGTGATGCGCGAGCATGGCGCCTTCGTGGTGCCCACCCTTGTCACCTACGAGTCGCTTGCGCGCGACGGTGCGCGGCTGGGCCTGCCGGCGGAATCGGTGGCGAAGATCGAGACCGTGCGCCAGGCCGGGCGCGACTCGCTAGCCATCTATGCGGAAGCGGGCGTACCGATGGGCTTTGGCTCCGACCTGTTGGGCGAGATGCACCAGGACCAGTCGGACGAGTTCCGCATCCGCGCGGAACTGCTCGGCAACCTGGAAGCGATCCGCAGCGCCACTTCGATTGCGGCCGCCATCCTGCAGCGCGAAGGCGAGCTGGGCACCGTGCGAGCAGGCGCGCTGGCCGACCTGATCGCGGTGGATGGCAATCCGCTGGCGGACATCGGGCTGCTCTGCGGCCAGGGCGAGCACCTGACGATGGTGATGCAGGCGGGGCAACTGCATCGCCAGCCTGGCTGAACCCCAAGGCACTAGACGAAGCCGACAAAGATGCGCCAGAACCGTCTGCAATGACGACGGCTGTCACGCCCTCTCCCCTCGGGGGAGAGGGTTGGGGAGAGGGGTGGCTTAGCTAGGAACCACCTGAAGCAAAGCCAACAGTTTTCTTCAGCACGACGGCATAACGAGCACCCGCCCCATCCCGCAAGCGGGGGGGAGCAAACCTGTAGCACCGAATCAAGCCCTCCGCGCACTATCATGGCGACTGAACCCTCCCACTCGCCGCCATGCGCATCTCCCCCCTTCCTCCCCTGCCCTGCCTGGTCGCCTTCGAGTCCGCCATGCGCCACGGCAGCTTCACCCGCGCCGCCACCGAACTGCATCTGACGCAAAGCGCCATCAGCCGGCAGGTTGCCCAGCTCGAGCACTTCCTGGGCAAGAAGCTGTTTATCCGCGAGCCGCGCGCGCTGCGCCTGACAGTGAGCGGCCAGGCCTATGCCGAGGAAGTGCAGCGGCTGCTGGCAGCATGCGCCGAAGCTACCGAGGAGGTGATGAAGCGCAAAGGCCATGGCGAGCTGACGGTGGCCTGTTCCTCCGGCGTGGCGGTGCTATGGCTCACGCCCAGGCTGTCGCGATTCCGTGCCGCGCATCCCGACATCCACCTGCGCCTGCTCATCAACGACAGCCTGGCGTCGCTGTCGCCTGCGGAGTTCGACGTGGGCTTGTACTACCTGCGCGAAGGCCCGCCGCCGGGACTGGCTTCGCGCCGCCTCTACGACGAGGACGTGTTCCCCGTCTGCGCCCCGCAGTACCTGGACGGCCGCCGGCTCAAGCCTGCCGACCTCCCCGGCGAGACCTTGCTGATGCTGGAAGACGGACAGCGCCAATGGATGTCGTGGCAGACATGGCTGGCCCATAACGGCGTAGCCGATGCGCGCCCGCCACACAAGCTGGTGGCCAACCAATATCCCATCCTGCTGCAACTCGCGATCGAGGGCCAGGGCATCGCCCTCGGGTGGCGGCACATGATCGACCGCTGCCTGCACGAGGGGCTGCTGGTGCGCGCCTGCGAAGCGAGCGCAAGCCTGGGCGGCGGCTACTACGCGGTGTGGCCCCAGGACCGCGCGGAAGCCGCGGCGGCGCGCGCGTTCCGCAACTGGCTGGCGCAACAGACCGTGGACGGCCAGTAGTCGCCAACCCCGGCAAGCGGGAGGAGGCAGTGGAGCGCTTATGGAAGCGCATGCGCAGATTCAGCGAATTGACAGCTTCGCTGGTTATCATCGGTCGCTCGGCGTAGCGCTGGCCACAACGTTGGCCTGGCCAGGCGCCCGGTACCTAAAACAGCCAATGGAGACAACCATGCGTATCCCCGCCACCAGCCGCGCGCTGACCCTTGCCGTTCCCGCCCTGTTCGCCGCCGCCGGCCTCGCCATGCCGGCCCACGCCGCCGATGCGTGGCCGACGCATGTGATCAAGTTTGTCGTGCCGTTCACCGCGGGCGGGGCCAACGACCTGGTGGCGCGCGCTGCCGCCGACGCGGTTGGCAAGCGGCTCGGCCAGGCGGTGGTGATCGAGAATCGACCCGGCGCCGGCGGCGTGGTGGGCGCGGACTATGTGGCCAAGAGCAAACCGGATGGCTACACCTTCCTGGTCGGCGCGGTTGGCACCGTCACCAACAGCCTGATCCGCAGCAAGATGCCCTACGCGCCGGACGACCTGGTGCCGGTCTCACTGGTAGCGGTGAGCCCCTCCGTGATCGTGGTATCGCCGTCGCTACCCGTGAACAACCTCAAGGAACTGGTCGAGTATTCCAAGAAGCAGGCATCGGGCGCCAACTTCGCTACCGCAGGCAGCGGCAGCACGCCGCACTTTGTCGAAGAGATGCTCAAGGAGAAAGGCGCTGTGCTGACTGTCGTGCCTTACAAGAGCGGTTCGGAGAGCATTACCGCGGTGATCGGCAACCAGGTGACGGCCACCTCCGAGGCCAGCGTGGTGGTGCTGCCCAACATCAAGGCCGGCAAGCTCAAGGCGCTGGGCGCGACCTGGGACAAGCGCATGAGCGCGGCACCGAATATCGCGACCACCGCCGAGCAAGGCATGCCGGAAGTGCGCATCGGCCACTGGGCCGGCGTGTTCGCGCCCAAGGGTACGGACCCCGCCATCCTGAAGAAGATGAACACCGAGATGAGCGCTGCGATGCAGACGCAGGAAACGCGCGACCGCCTGATCCCCAACGGCATCGAGCCCGCGGGCGGCACGCAGGAGAGCTTCATTGCCTTCATCAAGTCGGAGCGCGAGCGCCTTGGACGCATTGCAAAGAAAGCCAATATGACGGCGGATTAATAAATTTTCTACCAGTCCTGTCTGCCAGGACTGCAAATGTCTGCATCAGGCCTGTTACGTACAGGCCTGTTTCATTTCTGAAATGCGCCCCATKCTCCGCAATTAGAAATTAAAGTGCTGTAATAGCTGTGAAATACAGCATTAATGTCTTCCAACAAATACATTCAACACCAACACCAATGTCTGTGAAAAAAAGCCAACGCGAATTGCAACGCTAATCATTCGCATTTATATTCCGGATCGCCCAAACGTATTTTTCCCGCCGTTGTCCGAACCGCAGGCTTGCACTTCTTGCAACCGCCGGCTGACTCGTACCTACGGCCGTACCGGAATCGAGAATCGACATGAACCGCCGCACTCCGATCGCGACTGCACTGCTCGCGCTGTTCGCCACCCCCGTTGTCACCCTGGCCCAGACGGCCGCTCCCGCGCCTGCCGCCAGCCAGGGCGCGACAACGCTGCAAGAGGTCGTGGTGCAAAGCGGACGCGTCAATGACGACTACAACGCGGTCAAGAATTCGATCAGCAAGCTGCCCGAGGAACTGCGCGACATTCCGCAATCGGTAACGGTGGTCAACAAGGCGCTGATCGATGCACAGGGCGGTACCTCGCTGACGGATGCACTGCGCAACGTSCCSGGCATCACCATCGGCGGCGCCGAAGGCGGCCAGATCGGCAACAACATCAACCTCAACGGCTTCTCCGCGCGTACCGACATTTATCTCGATGGTTTCCGCGACCGCGGCCAGTACTATCGCGACGTCTTCGCGCTGGACTCGGTGGAAGTGCTGATGGGACCGTCGTCGATGCTGTTCGGGCGCGGATCGACCGGTGGCGTGATCAACCAGGTCAGCAAGAAGCCGTCGCTGAAGGCCGCCACGGAGGTCACGGGGTCGGTCACCACCAATGGCCTGGTGCGCGCCACCGCCGACTACAACACGCCCACCGGCGAGACTTCGGCATTCCGCATCTCGGCGATGGCGCAGGACGGCGCACCGAGCACGCGCGACCAGACCAAGGTGAAGGATTTCGGCCTTGCTCCGTCCTGGCGCCTGGGCATCGGCACGCCCACCGAGATCACGCTCTCGGCGCTGCTGCAGCATAACGAGGACCAGCCCGATTACGGCCTGCCGGCGATCAACGGGCATCCGGTCAACGTCGACCGCAAGACGGCGTACGGCTTCAATGACGACCGCACCATCCAGGACGTCGTCGCGCTCAATGGCACGGTCGATCACAAGATCTCGCCCAACCTGCGCCTGCGCAACCAGACCCAGTACAACTACGTCAACACCAATGCGCGCGAGACGGCGCCGAATGCCGTCGGCACGGTCAACGCCAAGGGCTTCACCCCCCTGACCACCACCACCCTGCCACTGGGTTCGCTGTTTGTCCGCCAGCAAAGCCACGACCGCCATATCCGCGACTACTCGATCTTCAACCAGACCGAGCTGACCGCCAAGTTCGACACCGGCCCGGTCAAGCACACCGTGCTGATGGGCGCCGAGATCGGCCACGATGGCTATGACAACCAGAATTACTACCGCAACGGCACCTGCAACGGCGTGCCGCTGAACCCCGGCGCTACCGCCACTGCGGCAGCGGGCACCAGCGGCTACGCCGCATGCGAACCGGTGGTCAACCCGACCTACATCAACTCGCCGGCTACCGCGCCGAGCGCAGTTGGCAACCGGCAGGGCGCTTCGGCCAATACCCTGGCGGTCTATGCCAATGACTCGATCGAATTCAGCAAGCAATGGAAGCTGGTGGGCGGGCTGCGCTACGACCGATATCTCGCCAGCATCACCAACTCGGTCAACTCGAACAATACCAAGGGCAACACTGCGCTGGCCAACGCCGAGCAGACCGTCAACTTCACCAGCGTGCGCGTGGGTGGCCTCTGGCAGCCGACCGAGGCGCAGTCCTACTACCTGTCGTACGGCACTTCGTTCAATCCGTCGCTGGAGCAACTGGTCGGTACCGTGGGCCAGACGAACCTGGACCCGGAAAAGAACAAGTCATATGAAGTAGGCGGCAAGTGGGACCTGATGGGCGGCGACCTGTCGCTGACTTCGGCGCTGTTCCAGATCACCAAGGACAATGCCCGCAGCCAGATCGATACCACCACCTACGCGCTGACCGGCAAGATCCGCGTGCGCGGCTTCCGTGCCGGCGCCACCGGCCGCATCACCAACAAGTGGCAGGTCTTCGCGGGCTACACCTACCTGGACGGCGAGATCGTCAACGGCATTGCCGCCGGCACCCAGGGCATGGTCCCGACCAATACGCCCAAGCACACCGCGACGGCATGGACCAGCTACCGCGTGCTGCAGGACTGGGAAGTGGGCGGCGGCGCCTTCTATATGTCGCAACGCTATGCCAACAACACCAACACCGTGCAGGTGGGCGGCTTCGTGCGCTGGGACGGCATGATTGCTTACCACCAGCCGAAGTACGATGTGCGCCTGAACCTGTTCAACGTGTTCGACAAGAAGTACTACGATGCGCTGATCCAGTCGGACGGCGGCCGTTCGGTGCCGGGCACCGGCCGCACGGCGATGCTGTCCCTCATCTACCGCATGTAAGCTAAGGTAGAGTGGCGTGGCGCCATGTCGCGCCACGCGGCAACGCCGGGACCTCTCCCGGCGCCGCTATCGAACCCTGCCGAGATCGTCATGCTTGTCTGCATTCCCAAGGTCCTCAATGCGGAACAGCTCGCCGTACTGCGCGAGCTGCTCGACCAGGCCGGCGACGCCTGGGTGGATGGCCGCGTATCGGGCGGCTACTCCGGCGCCCCGGTCAAGTTCAACCAGCAGATCGACGAGCGCGCCGACGTGGCGCTGCAGTGCCAGCAACTGATCCTGAGCGTGCTGGAACGGCATCCGCTGTTCATCAGTGCGGCGCTGCCCAATATCGTCTACCCGCCGATGTTCAACCGCTACGGCGAGGGCATGACGTTTGGCCCGCATGTGGACGGCAGCGTACGCATCCATCCGCATAACGGCCGCAAGCTGCGCACCGACATCTCGGCCACGCTGTTCCTCAGCGACCCCGCCAGCTACGACGGCGGCGAGTTGCAGGTGGAAGACACCTACGGCGTGCACAGCGTCAAGCTGGAAGCCGGCGACATGGTGGTCTATCCCGCCACCAGCCTGCACCAGGTGACGCCGATCACGCGCGGCACGCGCGTGGCGAGCTTCTTCTGGATCCAGAGCCTGGTGCGCGACGACGCGCAGCGCACACTGCTGTTCGACCTCGACAACGCCATCCAGAAACTCAACCAGACCGGCGCCGACGATGGCGCGCGCCGCTCGCTGGTGGGTTGCTATCACAACCTCCTGCGGCAGTGGACCGACACCTGAATCCGCCTGTATCCACCTGATGGCTGGCGGCGGCGCGGCGCGCCGCCGTGCCAGCCTTACATCCGGTAGCGCAATGTCGCCATCACGCTGCGCGGCGCGCCGGGCATGTTCAGGTTGGGGCTGGTACCGTGGGCTGAGACGATATAGCCCTGGTTGAACACGTTATTGAGGTTGAGCTGCGCCTCGAACGCACCACGGCGGTACCACGCCATCATATCGGCGGTGACGTAGCCCGGCAGCGTGACCGTATTGCCCGGATTGGCAAAGCGCGCGCCGACGAGGTTGAGGCCGCCACCCACGCCAAAACCATAGCCCAGCGATTTGGTGAGCCACACGTTGCCGCTGTGCATCGGCGTCAGCGTAGCGCGCTTGCCCTGTACCTGCTGGCCGGCATCGACCGCAACCGATCTGGTCACGCGCGCGTCAAGATACGCATAGCCCGCAAGCACGCGCCAGCCCTGCGACAGGTCCGCCGAGGTGGTGAGCTCCACGCCGTCGGTACGTTGCTCGCCGATCGGCACCAGCTGCAAGGTGAGCGGATTGGTTGCCTTGATACCGTTTCGCTCCAGGCGGAACACGGACACCGTAGTGCTGGCGCGGCCATCCAGCCAGTCGTACTTGGCGCCTACCTCGGTATTGCGCGTGCTTTCCGGCGCGATATCGGCGTTGTTGGCCGCCAGCGCGAAGGCCTCTCCCGAGGGCTGGAACGAACGGCTCCACGAGACATAGTAGGACTGCGTCCTGGTGGGCTGCCACACCAGGCCCGCGCGCGGACTCCAGGCGTTGTCGGTGCGCGACAGGCCAGGCTGGCCGGGGCGATGATCGACGGTCTCTTGCTGGAAACGGTCGTGGCGCAGGCCGATCAGCGCCTTCCAGTGTTCGGTCAGGCTCACCATGTCCTGCGCATAGACGCCGAGGGTCTTGAAGGTGCCCAGGCTGTTGGCGGTGAGCGCGCCGCCGTTCAGCGGCAGCGTGGGAAGCACAGGATTGAACAGCGATACGGTGGCCACCGTGCCCGCGGAATAGCTGACGAGGTCCTTGTTCTGCTGGCCGATCTCCACACCGTAGAGCAACTCGTGCTTCATGCCGAACAGCGTGGTCTTCTGCATCAGGTCGGTCTGGTTGAACCAGCCGCGCTCGGCGCGCGCCACGTTCGAGCGCGTCAGCGTGACGGTCTGGCGCGCCTCGTTGACCAAGCCCGGCAGCGTGTTGTTCCGGTCCAGCGTGTAGTGGTAGTAGCGCGTGGCATTGCGCAGCGACCATTGCTCGTTGAAGCGGTGGTTCAGCGTGGCGGTGCCGGAGTACACACGCGACTGGCTGTAGTCCACGTCGCGCGCGTTGGCGGCGCCATAGTAGGTGGAAGCGGGCACGTTGACCGGGCGGCCCTGGTACGCCGGGATGCCGAAATCGGTCACGYGCCGGTCTTGCAGGTAGTCGGCCTGCAGCAGCAGCGTGGTCTCGGGCGCCAGGCGCAGGTCCAGCGACGGCGCCACGGCAAAGCGGTCGATGAACTGCTGGTCGCGGTAGCTGTTGCCCTTCTCCACGGCGCCAGTGATGCGCCAGGCGGCAGCGTCGTTCACCACGCGGCCGACATCGGCTTCGGCGCGCCGGCTTTGCCAGGAGCCATAGCTGAGCGCCAGATCCGTGACATCGAGGCCGGGCTTCTTGGTGACGCGGTTGATCAGGCCGCCGGACGAGCCACGCCCGTAAAGCACCGCTGCCGGGCCTTTGACGACTTCGATGCGGTCGACGTTGGACAGATCGCGAAAGTACAACGCATCGTCGCGGATACCATCGACGAACTGGTCGGCGATGGCCGAAAAGCTGCGGATGCTGACCTGATCCCGCTGGCCGTCGCCGGTGGAGAAACTCACCCCCGGCACATTCTTCAGCGCGTCCTGGATCGAGGTAGCGTGCTGGTCGCGCATCACTTCGGCGGTCACCACATTGACGGTCTGCGGGATATCGCGCAGCGGTGCGTCGATCTTGGTCGCGCTGCCGGTGCTGGCCGGGTTGTAGCCCTCTCCCGGGTCGCTGCCAGCGGCGGCCTTCACAGTGACTTCGGGCAGGCTGGCCGTGCTATTCGCCTGCGCCTGCGCGGTACCGAAGACGGCGGATTGGGAAACAAAGGCGCCGAGCACGGCGGCATGGATTGGGCGAAGAATAAGGCGCATCGATGTAATGATTTGTAACGATTGAAATACAAATGCGACGCATTATCATTTTCACTGGCAACAATTGTCAATGAAAAACGCGGATGCATATCCGGGCGCGATAAAAGCGGCCAAAACAGCACCCAACATGCTGTTAGTCGATTAAGGAAAAGAGAAAATACCGAAAAGACCAAAAATGCGAGGCAATTGGAAACAGGTCCATGCAGCAGGTATCTGGCAGCAGCACCAGCGGCAGCGGCGCGCTGATGCCCTCGGCCTCCCCTTCGGCCGCCACCCACGCCAGCGCCTCGCGGCGCAGCACGGTGCCGCGCGCTCCCCGCTGGCCGCCGCGGGCGCCCGGCAGCCGCATCGACAGGCCGATATCGAAGGCATCCGTCAGCGCTCCGGCGTCGATCATGCCGCTCTTCATCACGGTGACATGCAGCCGCAGGTGGGGATAGCGCTCGCGCAGCCGGCGCAGCATGCCGGCGATCTCGCCAGGCCGGAAGTAATCCGTCACCGCCAGCCGCAGTTCGCCGTCCAGCGTATGGCCGCGCAAGTCCTGCAACGCCAGTTCGGACAGCGCCAGGATGCGCCGCGCATGTTCCAGCAGGCGCATGCCGGCGGGCGTGGGYGAGGCGCCCTGCTTGCCGCGCGTGAGCAGCGGCACGCCCGCGCGCTCCTCCAGCTTGCGCAGTTGCTCGCTGACCGATGACTGCGACAGGAACAGCCGCGGCGCGGCGGCCGACAGGCTGCCGGCCTCCGCCACGGTGACGAAGGTGCGTAGCTGATCGAGTTCCAGGGCGCGCATCGACCACCTCCCTCATGTTTCGGTATTGACGATGGATAATATCGCAAATTCCCGTTTTCCCGATGGAAGGCAGAAACCTAGAATGGCATCACTTACCCGCTGAACCGAAGCAACGCCAACCTCAGGCCAAGGAGCCCGTCATGCCCCACATCAACCTCCAGATCTCCGGCAAACCCGATGCATCGCTGACCCGCCGCAGCGCCGCCGCCGTGGCCGGGATCACGCAGCGCGTACTCGGCAAGAAGCCGGAAGTCATCGTCGTCTCCGTGCAATACATCGATCGCGACGCCTGGATCGTCGGCGGCGAACCGCTCTCGGAGCTCGGCCGCAATGCCTTCCATCTCGATATCAGCGTGACCGATGAAACGAACACGAAAGGCGAGAAGGCGCAGTTCCTGAAGGAAGTGTTCGAGTCGCTGTCGGAGCTGATCGGCAACGTCCATCCGGTCTCGTACATCCACGTTGTCGACGCGCGCGCGGCCACCTACGGCTATGGCGGGCTGACGCAGGAGTACCGCTATCACCACGGTTGAGCAGCGGGCCGGAGCTACCGGCCGGCACCGGCCTTTGAGGCAGGACATTCCGCAGCGCAGCAAGCTGTGGCAAAGTCGGCACCTGGTCCGTTGCGCGCGGAGCCAAAAGCACCGCGCGCACGGGAAACACAAGGAGAACCGATGTCTTTCCTGATTGTCCTGGCCGCGCTGGCCTTCCTGATGTTCGCCGCCTACCGCGGCTACAGCGTCATCCTGTTCGCCCCGGTGGCCGCGCTCGGCGCCGTCCTGCTGACCGAGCCCGCCGCCGTGGCGCCCGTCTTCTCCGGCATCTTCATGGAGAAGATGGTCGGCTTCGTCAAACTGTATTTCCCTGTGTTCCTGCTTGGCGCCGTATTCGGCAAGGTGATCGAGCTGTCGGGCTTCTCGGAGTCCATCGTCGCCGCCGCCATCCGTTATATCGGCCGCTCGCGCGCCAATGCGGTAATCGTGGCGGTCTGCGCGCTGCTGACCTACGGCGGGGTTTCGCTGTTCGTGGTGGTGTTCGCCGTCTATCCCTTCGCGGCGGAGCTCTACCGGCAGAGCAATATTCCCAAGCGCCTGATGCCGGGCGCCATCGCGCTGGGCGCGTTCTCTTTCACCATGGATTCGCTGCCGGGTACGCCGCAGATCCAGAACATCATCCCCACCACCTTCTTCAAGACCACGACCTGGGCAGCGCCGTTGCTGGGCGTGCTTGGCTCACTGTTTATCGTCGGGGTCGGCCTGTCCTACCTGGAGTGGCGCCGCCGCGCGGCCATGGCGCGCGGCGAAGGCTACGGCACGGCGCTGCGCAACGAGCCGGAGCGCAGCCAGACCGGGCACCTGCCGCACCCCGCGCTGGCGCTGCTGCCGCTGGTGGTGGTAGGCGTGGCCAATTTCGTCTTCACGCGGATGATTCCGCAGTGGTACGGCAGCAGCTACAGTGTGTCGCTGCCCGGCCTGGCCAAGCCCGTGGAAACGCAGATCGCCACCGTGACCGCGATCTGGGCGGTGGAAGCGGCCTTGCTGCTGGGCATCGTGGTGGTGATGGCGACCGCCTTCGGCGCGGTGCGCGACCGCTTTGCCGAGGGTAGCAAGAGCGCCATCGGCGGGGCGCTGCTGGCGGCCATGAACACGGCCTCGGAGTATGGCTTCGGCGGCGTGATCGCCGCCCTGCCCGGCTTCCTGGTGGTCAGCGACGCGCTCAAGAGCATCCCCAATCCCCTGGTCAACGCGGCCGTCTCCGTCAGCACGCTGGCCGGCATCACCGGCTCGGCTTCCGGCGGCATGAGCATCGCGCTGGCCGCCATGTCGGACACCTTCATCCATGGCGCGCAGGCTGCCGGCATCCCGCTCGACGTACTGCACCGGGTGGTGTCGATGGCCAGCGGCGGCATGGATACGCTGCCACACAACGGCGCGGTGATCACCCTGCTGGCGGTGACGGGCCTGACCCACCGGGAGTCCTACCGCGACATCTTCGCGGTCACGGTGATCAAGACCATGGCCGTGTTCTTCGTGATCACGGTGTACTACCTGACCGGCGTGGTCTGAATGCGGCGCTGCGCCGCACCTTGTGCATCGCGCCGTCCTTACCTAGTGTGTGTGAGTAACCGGGCGTCGCGTGCGTGCTGTTTGCGGCGCACGCTGCCCGCCCCTGCCTGCTCCTTCACCGGATTACCACATGAAGACCGCGATTTTGCCTGGCGGCGAAACCGTTGCCGCGCTTGGCATGGGCACCTGGAACATGGGCGAGAATCCGGCCGCGCGCGCGGAGGAACTCGCCACGCTGCGGCTTGGCCTGGATCTCGGCATGACCCTGATCGATACCGCCGAGATGTACGGCGAGGGCCGCTCCGAGGAACTGGTCGGCGAAGCCATCGCGGGCCGGCGCGACGAGGTCTTCCTGGTCAGCAAGGTGTACCCGCACAACGCCGGGCGCAAATCCGCCGTGGCCGCCTGCGAGCGCAGCCTGCGCCGGCTGGGCACCGACCGGCTGGATCTCTACCTGCTGCACTGGCGCGGGGGCGTGCCGCTGGCCGAGACCATGGAGGCCTTCATGGCGCTGCAGAAGGCGGGCAAAGTCCGGCATTTCGGCGTCAGCAACCTCAGCCTGGACGATATGCGGGCGCTCTGGCGCGTGCCCGGCGGCAACCAGGTCGCGGCCAACCAGCTGCTATATAACCTCGCCCGCCGCGGCATCGAATGGGACCTGCTGCCCTGGCTGCGCCAGCACGGGGTGCCGTTGATGGCCTACTCGCCGATCGAGCAGGCCACGCTGCTGCGCAATGCCGGGCTCGTCCGCTTCTCCGGGCAGCACGGGATCACGCCGGCGCAAGCCGCGCTGGGCTGGCTGCTGGCGCAGGACAACGTCATCGCAATTCCCAAGACCAGCCACCGCGAACGCCTGCGCGAGAATCACGGCGCGCTGGCGCTGCGCTTGTCGCCACAGCAGTTGGCCGCGCTCGACGTGGCTTTCCCGCCGCCGCGCGGCCCGCATCCGCTCGAAATGCTGTGATTCCAGGCGCTGGCCCATCACATCGCAGTCCGTCCCAGGAGCCCCCGCCATGACCATCGACTACGACGCCATCATCATCGGCACCGGCCAGGCCGGTCCCCCGCTGGCAGCGCGCCTCGCCGCCGACGGACAGAAAGTGGCCGTGATCGAGCGCCAGGCGTTTGGCGGGACCTGCGTCAACAACGGCTGCATCCCTACCAAGACCATGGTGGCGAGCGCCTATGCCGCCCGCCTGGCGCGGCGCGGGGCCGAATACGGCGTGGTGCCCACCGGGCCGGTGACGGTCGACATGGCGCGGGTCAAGGCACGCAAGGATGGCGTGGTCGGCAACGCCAGGCATGGCGTGGAAACGTGGATGCGCAAGCTGGACCACGGCACCGTCTATCTCGGCCACGCCCGCTTCGAAGGCCCCGATACCGTGCGCGTGAACGACACCGTGCTGCGCGCCGGCAAGATCTTCATCAACGTGGGCGGGCGCGCATCGGCGCCGCCGATGCCGGGGCTGGACCAGGTGGATTACCTGACCAACGCCGGCATGATGCGTGTGGAGTCGCTGCCCCGGCATCTGCTGGTGGTTGGCGGCAGCTATATCGGGCTGGAGTTCGGCCAGATGTTTCGCCGCTTCGGCAGCGAGGTCACCATTGTGCAGCGCGGCCCGCGCCTGATCGAGCGGGAGGACCCCGATGTGTCTGACGCCGTGCGCGACATCCTCGCCGCCGAGGGCATCGGCCTGCGCCTGGACGCCGAGTGCATCGAACTGGAGCAGCGCGGCGGCGAGGTCGCGGTGAAGATGGATTGCGCGCATGGCGCGCCCGAAGTCGTCGGCTCGCACGTGCTGCTGGCGGTGGGCCGGCGGCCCAATACCGACGACCTCGGCCTGGACCGCGCCGGCGTGGCCGTCGACGCGCGCGGCTATATCCAGGTCGACGAGCAATTGCGCACCAATGTGCCGGGCATCTGGGCGCTGGGCGACTGCAACGGCCGCGGCGCCTTCACCCATACCGCCTACAACGACTTCGAGATCGTCGCCGCCAATCTGCTGGACGCGGCGCCCGGCGAAGCCGCCCGCACCGTTGGCGACCGCATCCCGGCCTATGCGCTCTACACCGATCCGCCGCTGGGCCGGGTCGGCATGAACGAGCACGAGGCGAGGCAGTCCGGGCGCAAGGTACTGGTGGGCATGCGGCCGATGACCCGGGTGGGCCGAGCCGTGGAAAAGGGTGAGACGCAGGGCTTCATGAAGATCCTGGTCGATGCCGGCAGCCGCGAGATCCTTGGCGCGGCGGTGCTGGGCGTGGGCGGCGACGAGGTGATTCACTGCATCCTCGACGCGATGTATGCGCGCGCGCCGTACACCGTGGTCCAGCGCGCCATGCACATCCACCCCACGGTGGCCGAGCTGATCCCGACCATGCTGGGCGAGCTTCGCCCGCTGGAACCGGCGGCACCGTGACCGGGGGGCGGCGAGCCTGCCGCTGAACATGTCCACAACCCCGCTGGCCCAGGGCCCGTGCGACGACGCCGCGATCCGGGCCAGTCCCGGCGGGCCGCCCTGCGCCAGGGCCGACGAGCCGTGGGTGCTGGCCGCCACCATCCTGGCTTCGAGCATGGCCTTTATCGATGGCACCGTGGTCAACTTGGCGCTGCCCGCGCTGCAGAAGGACTTCGGCGCCAGCCTGAGCGGCATGCAATGGGCGGTGGAATCCTATGCGCTGCTGCTGGCGGCGTTGCTGCTGGTTGGGGGCGCCGCCGGTGACCGCTTCGGGCGGCGCCGCGTCTTCGCGCTGGGCGTGGCGATCTTTGCCGCCAGCTCGGCATGGTGCGGCCTGGCCGGCAACATCGGCCACCTGATCGCGGCGCGTGCGGCGCAGGGCGTGGGCGCGGCGCTGCTGGTGCCGGGCAGCCTGGCATTGCTGTCGGCTTCTTTCGACGAGAGCCGGCGCGGCAAGGCCATCGGCACCTGGTCCGGCGCCACCGCCATGACCACCGCGCTAGGCCCGGTGGTGGGCGGCTGGCTGATCGAGCACCTGTCGTGGCGCGCGGCCTTCCTGGTCAACCTGCCGCTGGCTGCGGCGGTATTGCTGATCGTGTTCTGGCGCGTGCCGGACAGCCGCGGCCCCAGGCAAGCGGGCGGCCTCGACTGGGCAGGCAGCCTGCTCGCCGCGCTGGGCCTGGGTGGCCTGGTCTATGGCCTGATCGGATCGCCGGCGCTGGGCTGGGGCCACCCTGCGGTGTGGATACCGGCTGCCGCCGGCGTGCTTGCGCTTGGCCTGTTCGTGATCGTGGAGGCCCGCGCACCGAATCCCGTCATGCCGCCGGCGCTGTTCCGCTCGCGCGCCTTCCTGGGCGCCAACCTGCTCACCCTGCTGCTCTACGCCGCGCTGGGCGGCGGCCTGTTCTTTTTCCCGCTCAACCTGATCCAGGTGCAGGGGTATTCCTCGACGGCCGCCGGTGCCGCCCTGCTGCCGTTTATCCTGCTGATGTTCCTGCTCTCAGGCTGGGCCGGCGGGCTGGTGGACCGGCACGGCGCGCGCAAACCCCTGATCGTGGGCCCGCTGGTGGCGGCAGCGGGCTTTGCCCTGTTCGCGCTACCCGCCAGCGGCGGCAGTTACTGGCTGACCTTCTTTCCCGCGGTGCTGGTGCTGGGCGTCGGCATGACGATCAGCGTGGCGCCGCTAACCACCACGGTCATGAATGCGGTGCCGCCGGGCGCGGCCGGTACCGCGTCGGGCATCAACAATGCGGCGGCACGCGTGGCCACGCTGCTGGCGATTGCGGTGCTGGGGATTGTGATGGCGCGCGTGTTCGACCACCGGCTGGAGCGGGCGCTTGGCGCGCCGCCTGGTCAATCGCCGGCGGCCGGCGCCCTGCCGCCACAGGTGACGCTGGCCGTACTGGCACAACGCGGGAAGCTCGCCGCCATAGAGATCCCGATGGTGGCGGATCCCCTCGTGACAGCGGCCGTCCGGCAAGCAGTGGACAACGCCTTCGTGGCAGGTTTTCGCTGGGTCATGCTGCTCTCGGCGCTGCTGGCCACCGGCGGAGCGGCCTGCGCCTGGCTATTTCTGCGCCCGGCGCGCGGCCCGGTAAAGCAAGCCCCGGGCCCTTAGCGTCTGGGTGCCGGCGCCGCGCGCTCGCCCAGGTACACAAGCAGCAGTTCTTCGACGCTCAGGCGCCGAAGCCTGGCTTCGCGGCCGATGGCACGCTCCAGTTCGGAGCGCTGGAAGGCTTCCACGCTCATGCCGGCAGCGCGTGCATGGCGCTCAGTGATCACCTTGAGCAGCGCCACCACTTCGGGATTGTCGGCAAGAAAACGCTCGTGGGCTAGCTGCAGGCGTTCGGGAGAGAGAGTCATCGGAAGGGACCGCTTTGAGGTTGGTGGGGCGCGGCTGCCGCGTCGGCCGACGCGGCCCGGAACGGAACCGGACGGGACCGGACTTGCGCGCCAGGGCCCGCGCATTACACCACAGTACGCGATCCCCCTCAGGCATGCGAGGCAAGAACGGCGTGAGCGGCGGCCCATGCACGCCGCCCATCCATGCCGTTACTGCCTGGCGGTGTAGCGCTCCCGCTCCACGTAGCGAACCAGATAGTTGCGGGTCTTGGCTTCGGTATCCCGGCTCACGCGGTCCGCGGCCTGGCGCGCGCCGTCGCGGCCATGCGAGGACACCATCTGCGCGTCCAGGTACTCGCGAAATGCCGTGCGCATGGCGTCCAGCCGCGGCTGGCAAGCCTTGAGCGCGGAGGCGGCGAGATCCTGCGCCGAGGCGCGGCCGGACATGCCGGCATCGGCCTGGTCCTTGGCGCACGTGGTGTACGCGGCGCGCAGTGATTGCCATTGCTCGTTGGCTTCGGCGGAGGCTTGCGGATCGGCGGGCGCGTGCGAAGCACAAGCCGCTGCCAGCAAGGTAACGGGAATGAGGGCGAGAACGGATTTCATGTGTCATGGACTTATCTCGCGCGGCCGGGTTCCTGTCCAGATGAAACAGGTTGTTGCAAAGCGCCCACGCTTGTAGGACGCCGCGCCTCAAAAATGCATTCTCCGTCCTACAGCCATTCGCAAGAATGCCTTGTATATTGCTCCAGAAACGGTGGGAGTACGCCGGCTTTTCGGGAAAACCCGAGAACAAGATTAGCGGCGAGATTTCAAGTTTCTACAAGTGCCGATTACGCCTATCCTTTATGTGGGGTGCGCAGAGTGGCTCCGGGGTATCCGGTGCAGTGAGAGGTAAAACAATCAGGAGAGTGAGCATGGAACGCAGATCGTTTCTGACGGTAGGGGCTGGACTGGTGGTGGCAAGTTCAGGCCTGCTGGGCGCGTGTACCACCACACCCAATGCCCCCACCGACAAGGCGGCCAAGCGCCGCGAGATCGATGGCGGCGTGGACGGTACGCTCAACAAGCTGTACGAGACGGCGAAGGGTTCGCACGAACTCGCCAACCGCGCGCGCGGCATCCTGGTCTTCCCCAACGTCATCTCGGCCGGCTTCTTCGTGGGCGGCGAATATGGCGATGGCGCACTGCGCGCGGGCGGCGCCAACCGTGGCTATTACCGTCTCATCACGGGCTCGTTCGGCTTTCAGTTCGGGGCGCAGTCCAAGGCCGTCATCCTCATGTTCATTACGCAGGATGCATTCGACAAGTTCGTCGCCAGCAGCGGCTGGACCGCTGGCGTGGACGCCACCGTGGCTTTGGCGACGATCGGCGCGAATGGACAGCTGGACACCAATACCGCCCAGCAGCCTATCGTTGGCTTCGTGGTCACCAACGCGGGCCTGATGGGCGGCGTAAGCCTGACAGGCTCGAAGATCAGCAAGCTCGATATCTGAAGCCACGCAAGCCGGCCTGACGCCGGCCTGCATGCGGGGCCGGGTTGCGAAAGCAGCCCGGCCCCTGTCTTTTCCGGCCCTGCTGCCACTGCGCCGCCACTCCGGCCAAACTCCCTCACGCATTGTTACCGCATCCGACACGCTAACCGGCTAGAATCGCTCCCTTTGGCCGAATTCCCATGTGGTTCAAGAATCTCCAGCTGCACCGTCTGTCCGCACCGTGGTCCCTCGCCGCCGACGAGGTCGAAGCCTGCCTGGCGCGCCACGCCTTCTTCCCCGGCACCAGCCTGGAAATGCAGACCCAGGGTTGGGCCTCGCCGCGTGAAAACGGCGCCCTGGTGCATCAGGTCGGCAAGCAGATGCTGCTGACCATGCGCACCGAGAAAAAACTGCTGCCCTCCACCGTGGTCAACCAGGTCACCAAGGCGCGCGCCGCCGAGCTGGAAGAGCAGCAAGGCTTCAAGCCGGGCCGCAAGCAGATGCGCGAACTCAAGGAACAGATCACCGAAGAGCTGCTGCCGCGCGCGTTCAGCATCCGCCGGGACACCCGTGTGTGGATCGATCCGGTCAACGGCTGGCTTGCCATCGACGCCGCCGCCCCCGCCAAGGCCGACGAAGTGCGCGGCCTGCTGTTCAAGGCGATCGACCCGCTGCCGCTGGAAAACCTGCATGTGAACCAGTCGCCGGTCGCCGCCATGACCGACTGGCTGGCCACCGACACGGCGCCGGCCGGCTTCACCGTCGACCAGGAGATGGAACTGCAATCCAGCGCCGAAAGCAAAGCCACGGTGCGCTATGTGCGCCACCCGCTGGATGCCGAGGACCTGCGCCGCCATATCGCCGCCGGCAAGCGCTGCACGCGCCTGGCGATGACCTGGAACGACCGCGTGTCCTTCGTGCTGACCGAGTCACTGACGATCAAGCGCGTGGCGCCGCTGGACGTGATCAAGGAACAGGCCGGCGCCAGCGCAAGCGATGAAGACGAACGCTTCGACGGCGACTTCACCATGATGGCCGGCGAACTGGCCAATATGTTGTCGGATCTGACCGAAGCACTGGGCGGCGAGCGCAAGGCCTGAGCCGGCGGGCCTGATTGACAGGCCCGCGCCCTGGCAAGCATTAAACAGCACCGCCGCCCTGCGGTGCCGCGGCGTATCCCAGCAGCGCGCTGGCCGCCTGCGCCTCGCGGCGCACGGCGATGGCAATCGGCCCGTCCATCGCGGCATCGAAGCCGCCCGTGGCGCCCAGCGCCGTGATTACCCCACAGATGCGGCCTGTGTAGTCGTACAACGGCGCGGCCACGGCGCTGATGCCCTTCAGGTTGGTATCCCGCACCACCGCGCACCCCGCTCGCCGCACTTCCTCTCGCAGCACCCCGACAGGATCGTCACGATCGAGCTGCGCGCGCAACTCCGGCGCCGCCGCGGCGAGCTCTTCTTCCGCCATCGCGCGCACGCGCGGCTCGTCCAGCAGGCCGAGCAGCGTGCGCCCCGTGGCCGACCACAACATCGACAACACCGATCCCACGCGCACATTGACCGTCACGGGAAGCCCGGGCTCCTCGAAACGCACGATGGTCGGGCCCTTGTTCCCCATCACGGCCACGAAGCAGGTGACGTCAAGGCTCTCGCGCAAGCGGATCAGCGACGGCTCGGCGATCCGGACCGGATCCACCTGCCGCATCGCCGCCAGGCCGATCAGCATGGCCTCCACGCCGAGAAAATACTGCTGCGACCCCGACTCCTGCGCCACCAGCCCCTCATCGATCAGGCTGGCCAGGTAGCGGTGCACCTTGGCCGGGCTTTCGGCGATATGCGCGGCCAGCGCGGTCAGGCTGGCGCGCCCGCCGAGATTGGCCAGCCCCTTGAGCACGGTCATGCCGGTCTGCGCCGATTGCACGCGCTGCCGCCGCTCGCGCGCCGGCGGCTCCGCGGGCAACGCGGCGTCGTCTGGATCGAGTGTTGTCTTCATGGCCGGAGATTCTAGTGCGGTGCGGGCCGCCGCGTCAGGAACATTGGCACGGCGCCCGCAAACCCGCGTTAATCCACGTTAACCCGCATCGCCAGATTACGCAATGCGTATATCATTTACGCATAACGAAGTCGAAGACGCAAACAGCCGCCAAGCCGCTGCCGACAACAAAACGGGAAACAGGAGACAAGATGATCACAGTCCGCAAATGCATCGCCATGGGCCTGGCCGCCATCCCCTTGCTGGCGGCCACCGCCAGCGCGGAAACCGCCTTCCCGTCCAAGCCGGTCCGCTGGGTGGTGCCCTATGCGGCCGGCGGCGGATCTGACTTCCTGGCGCGCTCCATCGGCCAGGCGCTTTCCGCCCGGCTTGGCCAGCCGGTGGTGGTAGACAACAAGCCGGGCGGCAACACGGCAATTGCCGCGGCGGAGACCGCACGCTCCCCGGCGGACGGCTATACGGTGCTGTCGGCGGACAACGGCACGCTGGTGTTCAACCCGGCACTGTACAAGACCCTTTCCTACAATCCGGTCAAGGATCTGGCACCCGTCACCCTGCTGGGCCGCTTCCCGATGATCCTGGTGGTCGGCCCCGGCATGAACGTCAGCAACGTGCAGGAGTTCATCGCCCGCGCCAGGTCCAAGGCGGGCGGCATCGACTATGCCTCCGCGGGCGCGGGCAGCCCGCACCATCTTGCGATGGAACTGCTCAAGGTGGAAGCCGGACTGAATATGGTCCACGCCCCTTATCGCGGCGCGGCGCCCGCGCTGGCCGACGTGGCCGGCGGGCAGGTCCCGGCCATGATGGTCGACCTCGCCGCGGGCGCGGGCTTTATCAAGGGCGGCAAGGTCAAGGCGCTGGCCGTGGCCAACCCGACCCGCCTGCCCCAGTTGCCGGACGTGCCAACCTTTGCCGAGGCGGGCTACAAGAACGTGGAAGCCGCGGCCCTGGTCGGCATGGTAGTGCCGGCCGCCACGCCGCCGGACATCATCGCCACGCTGAACAAGCAGGTGGTGGCCGCCATCAAGGAGCCGGCCGTCAACAAGCGGCTGGTGGACTTCGGCGTGGAGCCTGTGGGCAACACGCCCGCGCAATACGCTGAGCTGCTGCGCAGCGAGACCACACGCTGGCACAAGCTGATCCGCGACCTGAAGATCACCCTGGACTGACCGCCGCGCCTTGTCGCGCAAGGACCCCGCAAAACGAACACCGGAGCAACAAGCATGGCCAACGCCACCCCCAATCCGCGCGCCTCGGGATGCCCCGTTGACCACAGCTTGCTGGCGGCGCAACGCACGCCAACCGGCTGCCCGGTCAGCCAGGGCGCCGCCGGCTTCGATCCCTTCGAGGATGCCTACCAGCAGGACCCGCCCGAATACGTGCGCTGGGCGCGCGAACAGGAGCCCGTCTTCTACAGCCCGAATCTGGGCTACTGGGYGGTGACGCGCTACGACGATATCAAAGCGATCTTCCGCGACAACCTCACGTTCAGCCCCTCCATCGCGCTGGAGAAGATCACGCCGACCGGGCCGGAGGCCAACGCCGTGCTGGCCTCTTACGGCTACGCCATGAACCGCACGCTCGTCAACGAAGACGAGCCCGCGCACATGCCGCGGCGCCGCGTGCTGATGGAGCCTTTCACGCCGGAGGAACTCAAGCATCACGAACCCATGGTGCGCAGGCTGGCGCGCGAGTATGTCGACCGCTTTATCGACGACGGCCGCGCCGACCTGGTCGACCAGATGCTGTGGGAAGTGCCGCTGACCGTGGCGCTGCATTTTCTCGGCGTGCCCGAGGAAGACATGGACCTGCTGCGCAAGTATTCCATCGCGCATACGGTGAACACCTGGGGGCGGCCCAAGCCGGAGGAGCAGGTGGAGGTCGCGCATGCGGTGGGCAACTTCTGGCAGCTCGCCGGCAAGATCCTCGACAAGATGCGGCAGGACCCGTCCGGGCCGGGGTGGATGCGCTACGGCATCCGCAAGCAGCAGGAGCACCCGGAGATCGTGACGGACTCCTACCTCCATTCGATGATGATGGCCGGCATTGTCGCCGCGCATGAAACCACCGCCAATGCGACCGCCAATGCCATCAAGCTGCTGCTGCAGCATCCGCGCGCATGGCAGGAGATCTGCGAGGACCCGGGCCTGATCCCGAACGCGGTGGAGGAATGCCTGCGGCACAACGGCTCGGTGGCCGCCTGGCGGCGCCTGGCCACGCGCGACGTGCAGGTTGGCGGCGTGGACATTCCCGCCGGCTCCAGGCTGCTGATCGTGACGTCGTCGGCCAATCACGACGAGCGGCACTTCGCCGACGCGGATCTGTTCGACATCCGCCGAGAAAACGCCAGCGACCAGCTCACCTTCGGCTACGGTTCGCACCAGTGCATGGGCAAGAACCTGGCGCGCATGGAGATGCAGGTTTTCCTGGAGGAACTCACGCGGCGCCTGCCCCATATGCGCCTGGCGGAGCAGCGCTTCAGCTACGTACCCAACACCTCGTTCCGCGGCCCCGAGCACGTGTGGGTGGAGTGGGACCCGAGGCAGAATCCCGAGCGCGCCGACCCTGCCTTGCTGGACGTACAGGTGCCGGTACGCATCGGCGAGCCTTCGGGCCATGCCCTGAGCCGGCCGGTGGTGGTGGCTGGCGCAGCCCGCGCGGCCGAGGGCATCGTCAGGCTGCGGCTGGTATCGCCCGATGGCCAGCCGATGCCGCGCTGGACACCGGGCTCGCATATCGACGTGGAATGCGGCGATACCGGCCTGTCGCGGCAGTACTCGCTGTGCGGCGATCCGGACGACAGCGGCGCGCTGGAGATCGCCGTGCTGCGGGAAGCGCAAGGCCGCGGCGGCTCCGCATGGGTCCATGACAGCGTAAAGGCCGGGGACCGGCTGAAGATCCGCGGACCGCGCAATCACTTCCGGCTGGACGAGAGCGCGGGCAAGCTGATTCTTATCGCCGGCGGCATCGGCATCACGCCCGTCAGCGCGATGGCGCGGCGGGCGAAGCTGCTCGGCATGGACTACGAACTGCACTACAGCGGCCGTTCACGCGCATCCATGGCACTGCTCGACGAACTGTCCGCGCTGCATGGCGATCGCCTGCATCTCTACGCCAGGGACGAAGGACGGCGCAACGATTTCGCCAGCCTGCTCGCGCATCCCGAGCCGGATACGCAGATCTACGCCTGCGGCCCGGCGCGCATGCTCGAAGCCCTGCAGCAAGCCTGCGCGGGCTGGCCCGAGGACGCGCTGCGGATCGAGCATTTCCAGTCCGCGCTGAGCACCCTGGACCCCGGCCAGGAGCAGGCCTTCGAAGCCGAGCTGAAGGACTCCGGCCTTGTCGTCACGGTGGCGCCCGGCCAGACCCTGCTGGCCGCGCTGCGCGCCGCAAACATCGACATGCAGAGCGATTGCGAAGAAGGCCTGTGCGGCTCGTGCGAAGTGCGCGTGCTGGCCGGCGAAGTGGATCATCGCGACGTGGTGCTCACCCGCGCCGAGCGCGAAGCCAATACGAAGATGATGGCGTGCTGCTCGCGCGCGAAGTGCACGCGGCTGGTGCTGGAGCTGTGAGCGGCGGCGCTTGTCCGCGCGCCGCCGTCGTTGGCCGAGTCGATCAGCCGCCCTGCTCCGCCACCAGCCTGGCGTCGATCGCACGCGCGCGCGCCACCGCCGGACGCGCGTTGATGCGGTCGATATAAGCCTGCACCACCGGCGTCGCCT
Organism: Cupriavidus sp. 05T313; assembly: GCF_056396665.1. Taxonomy (NCBI): domain Bacteria; kingdom Pseudomonadati; phylum Pseudomonadota; class Betaproteobacteria; order Burkholderiales; family Burkholderiaceae; genus Cupriavidus; species Cupriavidus sp. 05T313. The sequence goes on from NZ_JBFTLX010000001.1 coordinate 59,382, forward strand.
CGACCAGCTTGAACATGGTGGTCCAGGTCAGCGCGGTGCCCCACAGCACATCGGCGGCGGTGAAGGTATCGCCCAGCAGGTAGGGCCCTTTTTCCAGCTGGCCGAGCAGCGTGCCGATCGTGGTGTCGTAGTCTCCATAGGGACACATCGCGCGCGGCGTCTCGCGCTGCTGCGAGCGGTCCACCAGCGCCGGCTCGAAGCACGAGCCGTAGAACGCCATCCAGCGCAGGTAAGGCCCGCGCAGCGGATCGGTCAGCCCGGGAGCGAGTCTTGCCTGCGGGAAGAGGTCGGCCAGGAAGATGAACACGGCGGTCTGCTCTGTCACCAGCGCGTCGCCATGAAGAATCGCCGGCACCTTGCCCATCGGATTGATGGCCAGGTAAGCCGGCTCGCGCTGCTCGCCGGCCTTCATGTTGAGCGGGTGGAGGCGATACGGCACGCCCAGTTCCTCGAGCAGGGTCAGTGCGCCGGTGGAACGCGTATTGGGCGAGTGGAACAGGGTGACTTCAGGCTGGGACATTGCGTTGGCTCCAGAGGGGGAAAGCAATCGGTAAGATCGGATCGGATCGGAAGAGAGCGCCGCTACAGGCTGGCGCCATCCACTTTCCTGGGCTGCAGTTGTGTCAGGTCGACGCCATCCAGGCAGCGCACATTGATGGCCGCCACGCGCGAGCCGTCCGGCATGCTGCCCAGCGCGTAGGCCTCCACGCCGCAGGTCTCGCAGAAGCGATGGTCGATCACATGCTTGTTGAACTTGTAAGTGCGCGTGGCCTGCGCGCCGTCGGTCAGCGTGAACTTGTCCGCGGGGGTGAACGACCAGATGAACCCGCGCTTGCTGCATAACGAGCAATTGCACTCGATGGCGCCAGCCAGGTCGATGTCCACTTCATACCGTACAGCGCCGCAATGGCAGCCGCCGGAGTAACGGGATTCTGGCATGGTTGTCTCCGATATCATGGCGCTTTGCCGAAGCCCATAGTTTTGCACCGATCCTCATGCCCAGATTGGAAAAACGCGACACGCATGCACCCGTCACCGCCGAGCCCAAAGGCATCGTTGACCCGCGCGGCACCGGGCGCCGCATCCGGCTCGGCCGCTATCTGCCATCCGAGGCGCTGGCGCCCTTTGTCGAGCACTACTGGATCGTCGAGTGGAACCTGGAGGGCCACGCGCCGGAGGTGCAGCGAGTGCTGCCCTATCCGAACGCCAACCTGGTGTTCGACCACAGACAGACGGCGATTTTCGGCGTGGTGCGCGGTGTCTTCGACCGCAAGCTCGAAGGCGCTGGCCATGTGCTCGGCGCGCGCTTTCGCGTGGGCGGCCTGCGCCCCTTTCTGGATGAGCCGATGTCGGCGTTGACCGATGGCACGCGCCCGGCGCGCCCTCTGCTGCAGTGCGACGAACGCCACGCGGAAGCACTGGTGCTCGATGCCGGCAGTGACGAGGCCATGGTGAGCGCCGCCGAATCCCTGCTGTCCGGCGCATTGCCCGCGCCAGACCCGGCCGTGGAGCAACTGCAACGCGTGGTGGCGCATGCCGCCAGCGCGCAGGGCCCGGCCAGCGTGGAAGCGCTGGCGCAATACGCCGGCGTGGGCGTGCGCGCCCTGCAGCGGCTGTTCCAGGAATATGTGGGCGTGTCGCCCAAATGGATGCTGCGGCGCTATCGCCTGCAGGAAGCGGCATGGCGGCTGGCGCGCGGGGAGCCAGTCGGCCTTGCCCAACTCGCCGCGGATCTCGGCTATTTCGACCAGGCCCACCTGACGCGCGATTTCACCAGGCTGGTCGGGGTTTCGCCGGGCGACTACCAGCGCTCGCAAAACACGTCGGCAAACAGCCGCTGACCGCCACGGCAGCAGCGCAAGCTTTGTCAGCCGGCGCTGCCGATGTGTTCCGCCAGGTAATCGATCAGCACCCGCACCTTCGGTGGCAAAAAGCGATTGGGCGGATAGAGCAGCCACACCGAACCCACATAGGCGCGCGCCTGCAGCTCCCAGTCGGCCAGCACCTGCACCAGTTCGCCACTCTGCAACGCGCCGGCCGCGGCGAAATCCGGCAGGCTGGCGACGCCGAAGCCCTGCTGCGCGGCTTCAAGCCGCGCGCCAGCGTGGTTCGCGATATAGCGCCCCCGTACCTCCACGGTCTGCGTCTCGGTGTCTCTGCGAAACCGCCAGCGGTTGTCGTCGGCGGTTTCGCCAAGGTACAGGCAATCGTGCTGCGCGAGCTCGCGCGGATGCGCCGGCGTGCCGCGTGCGCGCAGGTAAGCCGGCGAGGCGCACAGCACCCAGCGCACCGTGCCCAGGCGCCGGCCCGCAAGGCCGGGCGGCGGGTGCTGGGTCGGGCGGATCACGAGATCGAGGTCGTCATCGAGCGGATCGACCTCGTGATCGGTAAACAGCAACTGGAGGTCGATCTCCGCGTACGCGCGCAGGAAACCCGGCACGAGCGGATGGATCACCGTCTTCGCAAACGCGGTCGGCGCGCTCAATCTGACCCGGCCTTGCGGCCGGCCCATCAGGTGACCGGCCGCATCCATCGCCCCCGACGCGGCGCTCACCACGTCGCGGCAGTACCGGTACACCTGCGCACCCGACTCCGTTACGCGCACCTTGCGGGTCGACCGCTCCAGCAGGCGGGTCGCCAAGGCTTCCTCCAGCCGCTTGATCTGGCGGCTGACCGTGGAAGGCGTGCTGCCGAGCTGGCGCGCGGCGACCGAAAAATTGCCCGCATCGACAACGCGCGCAAACACCGCCATGTCGGGCAGCAAGGCGAAAAGTTCGGTTGGGTTCATATGGCGTGATCGCGGCCGGTGCACTGGATTAATGCATCTGTGACATAAAGGCTTTGCACATCGACCCGATTATCACCGTGGATGCAAAATTCGACAATGCAGGACCCATTGCCCGAGAACCGCCATGCCTGCTCAAAAACGCTTACTCCTGCTGTCCGACCTGATGCTGCTCGCGGTTGCCGTGGTCTGGGGCAGCAGCTACGGCGCGGTCAAGAGCGCGCTCGTGTTTTATCCCGTACTGGGCCTGCTGGCGTTGCGCTTCGGCATCACCTTCCTGGTGTTGTCGCCCACGCTGGCCAGGCTGCGCCACGCCGACGCCGCCACGATGCGCGCCGTGCTTGGCACCGGGGTACTGCTGCTGGGCATCTTCCTGTGCGAGACGTTTGGCGTGCTGCTCACGCGCGCGTCCAACGCCGCCTTCCTGATCAGCTTGTGCGTGGTGCTGACGCCGCTGGTCGAATGGCTGCTGCTCAAGCGCAGGCCGGGCACCATCGAATGGGCGGCGGTAGCCCTCTCGTTGCTGGGCGCGTGGTTGCTGGCCGGCGACGGCGAGTTCGTCCTCAATCCCGGCGATGGACTGATCCTGGCCGCCGCGGTGTTGCGGGCGCTAATGGTGTGCGTGACCAAGCGAGTGATGCGCGCGGCGCCGCTGCCGGCTCTGACGATGACGGCGGTGCAAGCGGGCGTGGTGGCCGCAGGCAGCGCGGCCCTGGCGCTGGTCCTGATGCCCGCCCAGTGGCAACCCATCCCGTCGCTCTCCGGCCACGGGGCATTCTGGGCCACGGTGCTGTACCTGGTGATCGCCTGCACGCTGTTCGCATTCTTCGCGCAGAACTACGCCATCAAGCGCAGCAGCCCCACGCGCGTGGCCTTGCTGATGGGCAGCGAACCCGCGTTTGGCGCCCTGTTCGCAGCCTTGTGGCTGGGGGAAAGGATCTCGGCCACCGCGTGGACCGGCGGTGGCCTGATCGTCGCGGCATCGCTGCTGGCCACGGTGCGCTGGCGCAAGCCGGCCAAGGCAGAGGTACCGCAGGCCACGCAGGCCTGACGCCCGCGCTCAGCCGCGCCAGTGATTGTTCGCGGCGGCGATGGTCGCAAACTCCGTTGCGACGATCTGCCCGACCTGCAGCAGCATGGTCGCGTCGTTGGCATAGACGGCCCGCAGCGTTTCGCGGACCTGGTCGTCGGGCTGGGTCGCCCTGATGATCAGCCTTGCCATTTTCACGGCCAGCTGGCGGCCTTCTTCGGCGGTCGGGGTAATCAGGGTTCCGTTGGGGACAAGCGGGAATGACATGGTCACGCTCCTTGGTGTTTGTGGGAGTCCATCAGGACAATCCAGCCTAGGAGGCGGAACGCGCGGGGGCAATAGCCAGTGTCGGGGATTTAGAGGTAGCCAGCGGCATTGCCCAATCGGCTGGTAGTCGGCAGTGCGATGCCGCGTTCGCAAGAATTACAATTCACAAACGGAGATCCGGCAAGCGAGGGGACTGACCATGACGATGACCGATGTGTACGCTGCGCGCGAACCGGCGCGGGCCGAGATCGACGAGATGAAAGGGGCGGCCGTGATCGAATTCGGCGCACCGTGGTGCGGCCACTGCGTGCGGGCCCAGCCCCACCTGGCCAGCGCGATGAACGCCCATCCGGCAGTCCGGCACATCAAGATCGAGGACGGCAGCGGCAAGCGGCTGGGCCGCGCGTTCAGGGTCAGGCTATGGCCCACGCTGGTGTTTATGCGCGATGGCCTGGAGGTCGCGCGGCTGGTGCGGCCGGGTGATGCGGGGGCGATTGAAGAGGCGTTGACGCGAATCGACGGAGCGCCTTCATCCTGATGCGGTCAATGAAAACAAAAAAGCTCCCGAAGGAGCTTTTTTGTTCATGCGTCACGCCATGCCGCGTGCGACAACAACATGACAACGACGCTCAATCCCAGGACAACGCTCCACCCGTCTGATACTCGATCACACGCGTCTCGAAGAAGTTGCGTTCCTTCTTCAGGTCGATCATCTCGCTCATCCACGGGAACGGGTTTTCCTCGTTCGGGAACAACTGCTCCAGGCCGATCTGCTGGCAGCGGCGGTTGCAGATGAAGCGCAGGTAGCCCTTGAACATCGGCGCGTTCAGGCCCAGCACGCCGCGCGGCATGGTGTCCTCGGCGTAGCGGTATTCGAGGTCCACGGCCTTCCTGAATAGCGCGGTGATCTCTTCCTTGAACTCGGCGGTCCACAGGTGCGGGTTCTCGAGCTTGATCTGGTTGATCAGGTCGATGCCGAAATTGCAGTGCAGCGATTCGTCGCGCAGGATGTACTGGTACTGCTCGGCGGCGCCGGTCATCTTGTTCTGGCGGCCCATTGCCAGGATCTGCGTGAAGCCCACGTAGAAGAACAGGCCTTCCATGATGCAGGCGAACACGATCAGCGACTTGAGCAGCTTCTGGTCGTTTTCCGGCGTGCCGGTCTTGAAGGCCGGGTCGGTCAGCGTGTCGATGAACGGGATCAGGAACTCGTCCTTGTCTCGGATCGACTGCACTTCGTGGTACGCGTTGAAAATCTCGGCTTCATTGAGGCCGAGCGACTCCACGATGTACTGGTAGGCGTGCGTGTGGATCGCCTCCTCGAAGGCCTGGCGCAGCAGGTACTGGCGGCATTCCGGCGCGGTGATCTGGCGGTAGGTGCCCAGCACGATGTTGTTGGCGGCCAGCGAGTCGGCGGTGACGAAGAAGCCGAGGTTGCGCTTGATGATGCGGCGCTCGTCTTCGGTCAGGCCGTTCGGGTCCTTCCACAGCGCGATGTCGCGCGACATGTTGATTTCCTGCGGCATCCAGTGGTTGGCGCAGCCGGCCAGGTATTTTTCCCAGGCCCACTTGTACTTGAACGGCACCAGCTGGTTGACGTCGGTCGAGCCGTTGATGACGCGCTTGTCGGCGGCATTCACGCGGCGGTCCGTCGGCGCGTCGGACGCCGGCAGGTTGCCGAGGATACCCGTGCCGGCCGGCTGCGTGGCGGCCGGCGGCAGCACGCCGTGCTGGTCGACAGAGCGTGCGGCGGCAGGCGTGGCGGTGGGGTTCGGCGCGGGCTGCGGGGCAGCCTGCGGGGTGGCTTGAACGTCGTCGTCCCAGCTCAGCATGGTGTGGTTCTCCGTGGAATGCTTTGGTTTGCCGTGGCCCTCGCCGCGCAGCGGCGCGGCGAGGGGGCCGGCAGGTAATGACTTACTGGCAGGCTTCGCACTCGTCGAAGCCAGCGTCGCCCGGGCGCATCGTGCAGACCGCGCCCTCGGCTTCCGGCATGGCCGGTGCGGAGGCGGCGGCCTGGTCGATACCGGCGGCGCCGATGCCACCGTCGCTACCCGACGACACGGCATTCAGCGAGCCGCGCGACACCGTGGATTTCTCCACGTGGGTGGCTGCCATCGTGCGCAGGTAGTACGTAGTCTTCAGGCCGCGCAGCCAGGCCAGCTTGTAGGTGTCGTCCAGCTTCTTGCCCGAGGCGCCGGCCATGTAGATGTTCAGGGACTGAGCCTGGTCGATCCACTTCTGGCGGCGGCTGGCGGCTTCCACCAGCCAGCTCGGCTCGACTTCGAAGGCCGTTGCGTAGATATCGCGCAGGTCTTGCGGGATGCGGTCGATGCGGGCCAGCTTGCCGTCGAAATACTTCAGGTCGGCGACCATCACTTCGTCCCACAGGCCGCGCGCCTTCAGGTCGCGCACCAGGTAGTCGTTGACCACCGTGAACTCGCCCGACAGGTTGGACTTGACGTACAGGTTCTGGAAGGTCGGTTCGATGCAGGCCGACACGCCGATGATGTTCGAGATCGTTGCCGTCGGCGCGATCGCGATGCAGTTCGAGTTGCGCATGCCGTGCTGCTTGATGCGCGCACGCAGGCTGTCCCAGTCCATGGTCGAGGAGTGATCCACTTCCAGGTAGCCGCCGCGCTCTTCGGCCAGCAGCTTGAGCGAGTCCTGCGGCAGGATGCCGCGATCCCACAGCGAGCCTTCATAGGTGCTGTAGCGGCCGCGTTCCTCGGCCAGCTCGCTGGAGGCGCGGTAGGCGTAGTAGCACACCGCTTCCATCGAGGTGTCGGCGAACTGCACGGCGGCGTCGCTGGCGTACGGCAGGCGCAGCATGTGCAGGCAGTCCTGGAAGCCCATGATGCCCATGCCGACCGGACGGTGGCGCAGGTTGGAGTTGCGGGCCTTCTCCACGGCGTAGTAGTTGATGTCGATCACGTTGTCGAGCATGCGCATCGCGGTGCGGATGGTCTTCTCGAGCTTGGCGTGGTCGAGCACCTGGGTGCCGTCGGCCTGCTGCTTCAGGTGGGCAACCAGGTTCACCGAACCCAGGTTGCACACGGCGATTTCGCTGTCGTTGGTGTTGAGCGTGATTTCCGTGCACAGGTTGGAGCTGTGCACCACGCCCACGTGCTGCTGCGGGCTGCGRATGTTGCAAGGATCCTTGAAGGTGATCCAGGGATGGCCGGTCTCGAACAGCATGCCCAGCATCTTGCGCCACAGCTGCATGGCGGGAACCTTCTTGAACAGCTTCAGCTCGCCATTGGCGGCCTTGGCTTCATAGCCCAGGTAAGCGGTCTCGAAGGCCTTGCCGACCAGGTCGTGCAGGTCCGGGCAGGTGGCGGGCGAGAACAGGGTCCACTCGCCGCCTTCCATCACGCGCTTCATGAACAGGTCGGGAATCCAGTTCGCCGTGTTCATGTCGTGGGTGCGGCGGCGGTCGTCGCCGGTGTTCTTGCGCAGCTCGAGGAATTCCTCGATGTCCAGGTGCCAGGTTTCCAGGTAGGCGCAGACCGCGCCCTTGCGCTTGCCGCCCTGGTTGACCGCCACGGCGGTGTCGTTTACCACCTTCAGGAACGGCACCACGCCTTGCGACTTGCCGTTGGTGCCCTTGATGTGCGAGCCGAGGGCGCGCACATTGGTCCAGTCGTTGCCCAGGCCGCCGGCGAACTTCGACAGCAGCGCGTTTTCCTTCAGCGCTTCGTAGATGCCTTCCAGGTCGTCCGACACGGTGGTCAGGTAGCACGACGACAGCTGCGAGCGGCGGGTACCCGAGTTGAACAGGGTCGGCGTGGACGACATGAAGTCGAACGACGACAGCAGCTGGTAGAACTCGATGGCGCGTGCTTCGCGGTCCTTCTCGCCCAGTGCCAGGCCCATCGCCACGCGCATGAAGAATGYCTGCGGCATTTCGATGCGGGTTTCGTCGATGTGCAGGAAGTAGCGGTCGTACAGGGTCTGCAGGCCCAGGTAGTTGAACTGGAAGTCGCGCTGGGCGTCCAGTGCGGCGCCCAGGCGGGCCAGGTCATAGGTGGCCAGCTTTTCGTCCAGCAGCTCGGCTTCGATGCCGCGGGCGATGAACTTGGGGAAGTATTCGGCGTAGCGCGACACCATTTCGGTCTGGGTGACTTCGGCTCCCAGGATTTCCTTGCGGATGGTGTGCAGCAGGATACGCGCGGTGACCTGGCTGTAGGCCGGGTCCTTCTCGATCAGGGTACGCGCGGCCAGGATGGCGGAGTCGTAGACCTGGGTCATCGGCACGCCGTCGTACAGGTTCTTCAGCGTTTCCTTCAGGATCGGCTCGGCGCTCACGGCGTCGCCAAGGCCCGAGCAGGCATTGTCGATCAGGCCGTGCAGCGCGTTCAGGTCCAGCACGCGGGCCACGCCGCCATCGGTCACGTTGAACGTGACGCCGCCTTCCTGCACGCGGGCGACTGCCTGGGCATTGGCCTGGGCGCGCTCCTGGGTGCGCTTTTCACGGTACAGCACATAGGAGCGGGCCACTTCATGCTCGCCCGAGCGCATCAGCGCCAGTTCCACGTGATCCTGCACGTCCTCGATATGGAAGGTGCCGCCGTTGGGGCGGCTGCGCAGCAGGGCGCGGACCACGTTCTGGGTCACTTGCTCGACCACTTCGCGCACACGCGCCGAAGCGGCACCCTGCCCGCCGTTGACGGCGAGGAAGGCCTTCGTCACCGCCACCGAGATCTTGCTCGGCTCGAACGCCACAACGGCACCGTTGCGGCGGATGATCTTGTAATCCTGGTAGCTGCCAGCGCCGGCAGTAGCGGGGCTCGACTGCGCGTTCGCTGCTGCACCGGCGGCGGCGGCGCCGGTGGAAATGTCGTTCTGGGCTGTCTGCATGAGGAACTCCTGTTCTGACCCGTGTTTTATGAGTGACAAAGAGTCCCGGGCAAAATGCGCAAAAAGGCTCTGACACGCCGGCCGGTCTTACCCGGGAGGGCGCGCTGCTTTGCTGGATTCTGCTGGGACTCTTGTGATGCGCCGGCCCTTCGGCGGACCGCAGCCATTGCTGCGGCGGAAACTGCACACCTAGGCCGGCTCCCCGAAAGCACCACTAGATCTAGTGGTCGATGCGAAAAACTGGACTAAGTATAGTGAAATGGGGCGGATTCACCAGTCTTGACAAGCGCTTTTTTGGCGCGATTTCTGGTGCGGGCGCAGCATGCGGCGCTGCGCCAAACCCGCCAACCCAAGCGACTCAAGGGATCCCGCCCGACGGTGCGTTACCGCACTGTGACGCGAAATTTTTTTGATTGAGCTGGCCACTCCGATAGGCGCGGACTTTATCAGGGTTTTCCCCAGATTCACGCTATCCCCCAGGCCCCGCAATTGAGGCTTGCTTCAAGGCTGGTCTTTGCGGTAAGGCAACTGCCCCGGAGCCACGCCAGCAGCGGCGGCAAAGCCGGCCCAGTCGAAATGCGGGCCAGGATCGGTCTTGCGTCCGGGTGCGATATCGCTGTGCCCCGCCACCGCGCGCACCGGATAAGCGCCGAGCAGGGCACGCACCAGCGCGGAGGTGGTGTGGTATTGGGCCAACGCGAAAGGCTGGTCGTCGCTGCCTTCAATTTCGATGCCGATGGAAAAGTCATTGCAACGCGGCCGCCCGAAGAACTCGGATTGGCCGGCATGCCAGGCCCGGTCCAGGCAGGAAACGAACTGGACCAGTTCGCCCTCCCGCGTCACCAGGAAATGCGCCGAAACCCGCACCTGATGGATCGTCGCGAAGAAAGGATGGCGGGACGGGTCGAGGCGGTTCTGGAAGAAGGCCTCGATATCGCCGCTGCCGAACTGGCCCGGCGGCAGGCTGATATTGTGGATCACCACCAGGTCGACCGGCATGTGCGCGGGCCGGGCGTCGAAGTTGGGCGACGGAACGCGGCGCGCCGCGGGCACCCAGCCGGCCGGATCCGGGTGGAATCCAGGCCCGGGCGCGATCTTGCCGTTGTCGTGCTCAGGCATCGCGCTCTCCATCGGCGGCCAGCAGCCCACCCATCGGGCCGTCGCGCATCGCTTCGCTGGCGTCGGCACCGTCGGCCGCGTCGTCGCGGCCCTCGCGGATGCCAAGTTGCTGGATGCGGTAGCGCAATTGCCGGAAACTCAGGCCCAGCAGCGGCGCGGCGGCGGTGCGATTGAAACCGGTCTGCTGCAGCGCCTGCAGGATCAGGTCGCGCTCAAGCGCTTCCAGGCGGCCGGTCAGGTCGATCGGGAAGGTCGCGCGGCAAGCCGCTCCCTCCCCATCGCCCAGGCTTGGCGCCGCTGGCTGCGAAAGCGCAGCCGCGTGCGCGCCGGATCGGGATTCCGGCGGCGCTTCATGCTGGAGATCCGGCCTGAGACCGGACGGCGCTGCCGGCACAGCAGGCAGCGGCGGTGGCGCGCCGGCCCCTGGGTAGGCGACAGGCGCCGCCCAGGGCGCCGCGTCCGCCGAAGACACAGAGGCAGGCGGGCGCGGCAAGGCCGAATACCCCGTGCCCGCGTCCAGCGGGCCAAGGTCGTCCACCTCGATGGTTTCGCCTTCCGCGAAGGCGTAGGCCCGCTCCAGCAGGTTCTCCAGTTCGCGCACGTTGCCGGGGAACGAATAGTCGGACAGGCGTTGCAGCGCGGCCGCCGAAAGCCGCTTGGGATGGGGATCGCCGTAGCGCACCGCCAGGTGCTCCAGGATGGCGCCCGCCAGCACCGGGATATCTTCGTGCCGTTCGCGCAGCGTCGGCACGCGCAGCGCCAGCACGTTGAGCCGGTAGAACAGATCCTGGCGGAACTGGCCGGACGCGACCATCGCGGAGAGATCCTTGTGGCTGGCGCACAGCACCCGTACATCCACGCTCTCTTCGCGGCTCGCGCCGATCTTGCGCACGCGCCGCTCCTGCAGCACGCGCAGCAGCTTGACCTGCATCGCCAGCGGCAGATCGGCCACTTCGTCGAGCAGCAGCGTGCCGCCGTTGGCGGCCTGGAAGAAACCGCCGCGCTCGGCGTCGGCGCCCGTGAAGGCTCCCTTCACATGGCCGAAGAACTCCGATTCCATCAGGGTTTCGGGGATGGCGCCGCAATTGACCGCGATAAAGGGATGCGCGGCGCGCGCGCTCACCGCGTGAATGGCGCGCGCGGCGCGCTCCTTGCCGCTGCCGGACTCGCCGCTGATCACGATCGGCGCCATGCTGCGCGCCAGCCGGGACAGCGAGCGGCGCACCTCATGCATGGCCGGCGAATGGCCAGGCAGCAGGCTGGCCGCGCGGTCCGCGCTCTCCCGCACAACCGCGCCGGCACCCTCGGCGCCGTCACGCTGCTGGCGTCCCAGCGCATTGAGGATCAGGCTGCGCAACTGGTCCAGCGAGACCGGCTTGGCGATGTAGTCGAACGCGCCGGCCTTGAGCGCCTCCACGGCGTTGTCGGCGCTGCCATAGGCTGTGATCACGGCGACCGGCACCCGTTCCGGCGCACTCGAGAGCTGGCGCACGATATCGATGCCAAGCCCGTCGCCGAGCCGCATGTCGGTCAGCACCAGGCTATAGCGGCGCGCGGCTAGCTGCTGGCGCGCCTCCGCCAGCGAGCCAGCCAGCACCACGTCGTGGCCCATGCGGCGGATCGAGATATCGAGCAGTTCTCGCAGGTCGGCCTCGTCGTCGATGACGAGAATCGGATCGGGGCCTGGCGTCTTGAGGAGCATGGGTCTGCGTCTGGCGGTCTGGCGAAGTGGAATTGGTGCATTGGCGCGCGGCGGCCTGGCTGACGGCCTGGCGAACCGTTCGCGGCGGCAGCGCGGCTCAGCCGCCCGCGTTGTCCGGCGCGTCGATGCGCAGGGTCAGGACAAAGGCCTTGGCCGGCAGTGTATCGCGTGCCGCGGGCGCCAGCATGCCGGTCTGCGCCAGCAGCGCGTCAAGTGAAATCGTACCGTAGCGTACCTGGGCGTCGTTGGCGCCGCATAGCTCGCGCGCCATGAACAGGCCCAGGCCGGTGCCCTGGGCGTTGCTGGTAAAGAATGGCTCGAACAGCGTGCGCTGGTGCTCGCGCGACACCTCGACGCCATCGTTCCAGATGATCAGCTCGACGTGGTGCTGGTCCAGCGCGTGGGCCAGCAGCCGGATCGCGCCGGGCAGGCGGCTGCAATAGCGCCAGGCGTTGTCGAGCAGGTTGCCAAGGACCTGCTGCAGCTGCGACGGATCGAAGATGACCGGGCGCGCTACATCCACCGTGAGCCGCACCGCATTGGCGTTGATCTCCGCCGGCCGCGGCACGCGCCGCGCGCCGACCGGATCGTCGTTGACGGAGCGCGAGCGCATCTCCAGCCGCCAGCGGCTGATGATCTCGGGCAGGGCCTGGTTCAGGTCCACGGCAGAGCGCTCGGTGCGCGGGCGGCGCGACATCTGCAGCACGTCCGACACCACCTGGTCGAGCCGGCGCACATTGTCGTGGATGATGCGCAGCAGCCGGGCATCCACATCGCCTTCGGGCCGCCCCGCCTCGCCGGGACGCACGCCCCGGCGGCTGGTCTCGGCCAGCAGTTCGCTGGCCTGGCTGATGGCCGCCAGCGGATTGCGGATCTGGTGCGCCACGCTCGCCACCAGCCGCCCCATGGCGGCCAGTTTTTCCTGTTGCACCTGCTCGGCGATGCGTTCCCAGCTCTCGATGTGCACCAGCACCGTATCGCGCATCTCGCTGCGCAGCAGGGCCTCGTCCTCCGGGCGCCAGGCCATGGCCTCGCTCTGCGCGATGGCCAGGCGCAGCCGCGCCGCCGCCTCGGGCGACAGGTCGTTCCAGGTGCCGGTGTTCATGGCGCTCTGCGCCCCGAGCGAGACCGACAGCGAGGATGCAAAGGTCGAGCGCAGGCTGGCCAGCCCCGGCAGCAGGAAGCGCAGCCGCAGCCGCGTATGCAGGATGGGGCCCCGGCCCGAGGAGGGCCGCGAAGGCAGCGGCAGCAATTGCAGGATGCGCGGCGCGTCATCCTTGCTGCGCACCCAGTCGCGCAGCATCTCCATCAGCGGCTGCAGGCGGGGAATCTGGCGCAGGTCGAACAGCGCGTCGCGCCCGGTAGCCGGCGTGGACGTCTGCTTGCCCCGTTCGGCGGGCTGCACGCCCAACAGCACCACCGCGGCCGGGTTGGCCGCCACCACCACGCCGTTGGCGCGCAGCAGCATCACGCCATCCTGCATGTCGTTGACCATCAGCCGGTTGACCAGCTGCTGCAGGCGCAGCTCCTGCTCGCGCGCCAGCGCCAGCCGCTCCTGCGCAAGCTGGCGGTTGGCCAGCAGGTACATCAGCGAGGCCGCGATCATGAAGACCAGGCCATACAAACCCGAGCCCAGCAGGCCAGTGTCCGCCTGGCGCAGCAGCAGGGTCTGCGCGAAGGGGGCGCTCATCACCACCAGCGCCGAGACCGCCGCGGTGAATAGCGCGAACAACAGGCTGGTGAGCGCGCCGGCCTGCAGCGCCGGCAGCAGGAAGATCATGGCCAATCCCTCGCCGCGGTGGCCCTGCGCGAGAAAAATCAGGCCCAGCAGGACAAGGTCGGCCAGCACCTGGAAGCGCACCCGCAGATGAAAACCGCGGCGCCACCACAGCGTCGCGATCACCATCGCCAGCGCCACCCCGGCATACGGCACGGCCAGCGGCAGCGCGGCCAGGCCGTTGCCCAACCCCTGCGCGACCCGCTCGGTATCGCCGCGCTGCGCCGGCAGCCAGGCGTAACCCAGCAGCAGCACGGCCACCGCCAGCCGCGTCCAGCTGAAATAGCGCAGCAGGCGCCAGTGGAATTCGGGAGGCTCCAACTGGCGCCACAGTGCGGTGACGGCGCGCCAGGCATTCAGGCGGGACCAGAACGAGATGCTACCGTTCATGCGGCCGGGCTGTCCGGATCGCTGTCGGCAGGCAGGTGGGCGCGCCGGCAGTAGTGCAGGCCGCGATAGGCGATCGCTTCGCCCAGCGGCAGGTGCACGCCGCATTGCGCGCACTGCACCATGGGTTCCTGCGCGGGCTGGGTGCGGCCTTGCGACCCTTGCGCGGAACCATGCCGGGCGGCGCGATCCTCCCGCTGGCGCGCCTCGGCGCGCTGGCGAAGCCACCAGAAGAAGCCCAGCACCACGGCCAGGACCAGGAAGATGCGTGCCATGCCGGCCTCAGAGTCGGTGCAGGATGACTTCGATGACGAAGCGGCTGCCGACATAGGCCAGCAGCAAGATGCCGAAGGATGCGATCACCCAGCGCAGCGCGGTGCGCCCGCGCCAGCCATAAAAGGTACGTCCGGCCAGGATGCCGGCGAACATCGCCCACGACAGCAGCGCGAAGACGGTCTTGTGATCGAGCCGGAAGGCCCGTCCGAACAGTTGCTCGGAGAACAGCAGGCCCGACAGGATCGTCAGCGTCAGCAGCACGAAGCCGGCGCCGATCAGGCGGAACAGCAGTTTTTCGAGCGTCAGCAACGGCGGCAGCAGGTCCAGCCAGCGGCCTATCCATTGCGCCGGCTCGCTGGCCTGGCCGATCTGGGGCGAGCGGTTGAAACCGTGCAGGCGGCGTTCAGCCAGCAGCATCAGGAAAGCATGGAAGGCTGCCAGCGTGAACAGGCCGTAGGCCACGTTGGCGATGATGAAGTGCAGCTTGAACAACGGCCGCGCCGCATAGCCCAGGATCTGCGCACCGGGAAAGGCCAGCGGCATCAGGCTGGCCAGCATCGCCACCGGGATCACGATCAGGCCGAGACCGGCCAGYGAGAAGAAGAAGCTCTCGATCCAGTAGATGCCCACGCCCAGCCACAACATGGCCGACAGCGCGAAGGCAAAGCCGAACACCATGCGGTCGGCCGGGAAGATGGTTTCGTGCAGCAGCAGGCCGTGGCTGGCCACCGCGGCCAGCATCAGCACATGCCACCAGGCCGGGCGGTCCTCGCCGCGTCCGCCGGCGCCCCCGCCGCCCTGCAGCAACACGGTGGTCGCCGCGCCCCCGATGGCGCCGCCGGCGCCGGCAGCCGATAGCTGCGGGTTGCGCGTCGCCCAGCCGTGATAGGCCAGGCCGCAATAGAGAAGTGCCGTCAAGGCATACAGTACAATGGCCATTTGCACAGTTTACCTTAGCGCCCCGTCCCGGTGGCGCCCCGCTTGAGCCGGGTCCCGAGCCCGCATCAAGCCTCGATCAAGCCCTATCCCCCGGACTTCTGCCATGCTGGACAATCTCACTCAACGCCTGGCGCGGGTCGTAAAGACCATGCGCGGCGAGGCTCGCCTGACCGAAGCCAATACCGCCGAAATGCTGCGCGAGGTGCGCCTGGCCATGCTGGAGGCCGACGTCGCCCTGCCCGTGGTGCGCGAATTCATCGCCCGCGTGAAGGAAAAGGCACTCGGCGAAGACGTGGTGTCCAGCCTGACGCCGGGCCAGGCGCTTGTTGGCGTGGTGCAGCGCGAGCTGACCGCCGTCATCGGTGGCGAGGAAAGCCTGGCCGCCGGCGACAAGAGCGGCGAGCTGAACCTCGCGGTGCAGCCGCCCGCCATCATCCTGATGGCCGGCCTGCAGGGTGCGGGCAAGACCACCACCGTGGGCAAGCTGGCCAAGTGGCTCAAGGAAAACAAGAAGAAGAAAGTGCTGACGGTGTCGTGCGACGTGTACCGGCCCGCCGCCATCGCCCAGCTCAAGACCGTGTCCGAGCAGGTCGGCGCCGATTTCTTCCCCTCCGAGCCGGACCAGAAGCCGGTGGACATCGCCCGCGCGGCGGTTGACTGGGCCCGCAAGCATTATCACGACGTGCTGATCGTCGATACGGCAGGCCGCCTGGGTATCGACGAAGCGATGATGCAGGAAATCGCCGCTCTCCACGCCGAGATCAAGCCGGTCGAAACCCTGTTCGTGGTCGACGCCATGCTGGGCCAGGACGCGGTCAACACCGCGCGTGCCTTCCATGACGCGCTGCCGCTGACCGGCGTGGTGCTGACCAAGCTGGACGGCGATGCGCGCGGCGGTGCCGCGCTGTCGGTGCGCCACATCACCGGGCGCCCGATCAAGTTCGTCGGCGTTGGCGAAAAGCTCGATGGCCTGGAGCCCTTCTACCCCGATCGCATGGCCCAGCGGATCCTGGGCATGGGCGACATCCTCGCCCTGGTCGAGGAAGCCCAGCGCGGCGTGGACATGGAAGCCGCCGAGAAGCTGGCCAAGAAGATCAAGAAGACGGGCGACTTCGACCTCGAAGACTTCAAGGCCCAGATCGGCCAGATGAAGAAGATGGGCGGCCTGGGCAGCCTGGTGGACAAGCTGCCGGCSCAGTTCGCCCAGCARGCSCAGGGCGCCAAYATGGACSWGGCCGARAAGYMGGTGCGCCGCATGGARGGCATCAYCAACAGCATGACCGCCGCCGAACGCGCCAAGCCGGAACTGATCAAGGCCAGCCGCAAGCRCCGCATCGCCACCGGCGCCGGCGTGCCGGTGCAGGAAGTCAACCGCCTGCTCAATCAGTTCGACCAGATGCAGAGCATGATGAAGAAGCTCAAGGGCGGCGGCATGATGAAGATGATGCGCTCGATGGGCGCGATGAAGGGCGGCATGAAGGGACTCTTCAACCGCTAAGCCATCCGGCGTGGCGGCGCCCTTTCCCGGCGCCGCCGTTTCACCCGCAAAAGATCAAGACAGAGACAGGATCCACATCATGATGACCGTCGAACAGGCCCGCGAACTGTGGGCCAACTCCGAGGAAATCGTCAGCGCGCAAGCCGTCCAGGAATCGCTGGACCGCATGGCCGGCGAGATCACGGAAAAGATGGGCGACACCTTCCCGCTGGTGCTGTCGGTAATGGGCGGCGCGGTGGTCTTCACCGGCATGCTGCTGCCCAAGCTGGCCTTCCCGCTGGAATTCGACTACATCCACCTCTCGCGCTACAACAACAAGACGGTGGGCGGCGAGATGCAATGGCGCGTCGCGCCGCGCGAGTCGGTCAAGGGCCGTACGGTGCTGGTGCTGGACGACATCCTGGATGAAGGCGAAACCATGGCCGCCATCCGCCAGCGCATCATGGACATGGGCGCCACCGCCGTCTACGCAGCCGTGCTGTGCGAGAAGGTGTTGCAGAAACCCAAACCCATGCACCCGGATTTCTGCGGCTTCACTGTGCCGGAACGCTATGTATTCGGTTGCGGCATGGACGCCCACGGCTACTGGCGCAACCTGCCCGCCATCAGGGCCTTGCGCTAAGGATCGGCCACAGCGAGGCCAGCAGCAACAGCGCCATCGCCACGTTGAACAGGCGCAGCACCCGCGGCTGCGCCAGCCAGCGCCGCAAGGCCGATCCGAACACCGCCCACATCGCCACGCTGGGCAGGTTGATCACGGCGAACAACCCCGAGAGCAGCAACACATTCAGCCAGACATTGCCGTGCAGCACGTAGGTGCTGCACGCGCCCACCGCCATCACCCACGCCTTGGGGTTGACCCACTGGAACGCGGCCGCAGCCAGGAATCCCATGGGCTTGCCCACCTCCTGGTCCTGCACGCCGCCCGACGTCGCCAGCTTCCATGCCAGCCAGGTGAGATAGAGCGCAGCCACGACGCGAAGTACCTGCCAGGTCCACGGCAATGCCGCGAACAGCGATCCCAGGCCGAGTCCGACCACCGCGACCATCAAGCCGAAACCGGCGCTGATGCCCAGCACATGGGGCACGGTGCGGGCGAAACCGAAGTTCACGCCCGAGGCCAGCACCATGGTGTTGTTGGGGCCCGGCGTGATCGAGGACACAAGGGCGAACGCGCAGAACGCGGCAAACACGCCGGATCCGGCGACAAGCTGGGGCACGGCCATGACTGACTCCATCGCATGCAAAAGGGAATGATGGCAGTCTAGCCACGGGGAACAGTACAGTACCGGTACAGTTAACCAGAAAACTGGCAATACGCCTTTGCGTGTCGCCAATGGCACCCCGCATCGGGCTGCTTCACGGGTTCGCCGCATTGACTGCCACGGCCAGCGCGATGCCCCAGAGGATGACACCGGTGGCACGTTCGACACCGCGCACCGAGCGGGCAAAACACGCCCGCACCAGCGGATGGCGCACRCCCCAGGCCACCAGGACGTCCCAGCCGAACACCATGGCGAACATCCAGGCACCGTAGCCAAGCTGGACCGGCAGCGGCGTGCGCGTGCCAGCCAGTACGGAAAACAGGCTGGCGTAGAACAATGCATTCTTGGGGTTGAGCACCGCGGAGAGAAAGCCGGTGGCGAGTTGCGCCGCGTAGGCGGCGTGGCCGGCGCCATGCGCCTGCGGGCCGTCAGCGCCCGGCATCCGCGTCTCGCCGCGGGCGCTCAGCAACCGCCAGCCGAGCCAGGCCAGGTACAGGCAGCCGGCCCACTGCAACACCGCGAACACGCCCTGGCTGGTACGCGTGGCGGCCAGGCCCGCAATGGCGAGGCCGATGAACACGCCATTGCCGAGCGCAATGCCCAGGCATACCGCGCTGGCACGTCCCACGCCATGCACCAGCGCGCTGCGCACCACCAGGAAGAAATCGGGGCCCGGACTGAGCAGCGCGAGAAAGTGCGCGCCCGCCACCATGGCAAATTGGCCGAAGCCGGAATCGAGGGGAAAGTCCACGCCAGTCCTTTCGTGTCTTGTGATGGGCACGAAGTGTGGGCTGCGAGGTAGTGGCGCGTATTGGAGAAAATTGCGTGCGGAGGCTCAGCCGGCGCGGCGCTGGTAGCCGCGCGGCGTCAGCGCGACACGCTGCTTGAACGCGCGCTGGAAATGGCTCTGGTCGGAAAAGCCCAGCGCCTGGGCGATCTCGGCGGGCGCCCCGCCCGCCCGCAGCAACTGGCGCGCATGGTTGATGCGTTGGTCCAGCTGATAGGCATGCGGCGTCATGCCGACCTCGGCGCGGAAGGCACGGATCAGCTGGTAGCGGCTCATGCCGGCGCCGCGCGCCAGTTCGGCCAGCGGCAGCGTTTCCGCGTGGCGCGCCTGCAGGATCGCCACAAGGCCAGCCAGGCGAGCCTCGGGCGTGCCGGGCGGGCGCGGCGCGCGCACCGCCTGGCGCCGGTCGGCGCAGCCGAACAGCGCAGCGACGAAGCCAGCCAGCATGGATTCCTTTTGCGCGATGGAAGCCGCGGAGAACAGCACATGGTTGAGGCGGCACAGGCCGGCATAGGTGTCGGCCGCGCTGGTGACGCGCACCCGTGCCAGCGCCGCCGGCAACGCCTGCCCGGCGCCGCGCGCCTCCACCACCGCGCCGGCCCAGGCCTGGTCCAGGTGCAACATCTGGTAGCTCCAGCGCCCATCCGGCTCCGGGTTGCAGGCGTGCACCTGGCCTGCCGGAATCACGACCACATCGCCTGCAGCGAGCCGCACCGACTCGGTTTCCGTACTGAATATGCTGTGGCCGCCATCGACGGCGCCGATCGACAGGGTGGGATGGGTATGCGGCAGGTAGGCGGCGCCGCTGTCGCTGGCGCGGCGGCTTTCGACATAGGGCATGGCCGGATCGAACCAGTAACAGGCCTGCTCCGTGCCGGCGCGGCCGCAGCGGCGCATCACTCGCTCCGGTACGGCCGCTCGCGCAGCCATTTGGTGGCGATCCATTTCTCGCCCGCCCCGACCGGCAGGCCGGCGTGCAGCGTGCGCTCATCCAGCGAGCCGTCGGACTTGCGATAGCTGAAATAGACGGCATTGCCCTTGACCGGCGCCACCTCCAGGCCAAGCTTGGGAAAAGCGGTGGCACCGCCGGCTGCCGGGCTGTTCAGGTAGATCACCAGGGTGGCCACACGTTGCCCGCCCACCCTTAGTTGCCGCGCCTCCCCGGGCCGCTGGGGATTGAAATAGTCGTAATGCGGCTGGTACTCGCCGCCAGGCTTGTAGTTGAGGATCTGCAAGCCCTCGCCGCGATCCGCCGCAATCCCCGTCACCGCGGCGATGCAGTCCTCGATGCGCTCGATCAGCGGATGCTCGCCAACCTGGAACATCGCGCCCAGGCTGGTGCGCGCTTCGATCAGGTTCTCGTCGCCGGTATCGGGGTTGATCACCGGCGAACGCGCCAGGCGACCGCGCGCCAGCTCCACCAGGCCATCGCACTCGGCATCGGTCAGCAAATGCTGAAACAGGGTGACGCGCGGCGCCGCGAGAGTAAACAGGATGGGAATCTCGCGCCCGGCATGATGGGCCGCGTTGCGCCCGGGCTGCGCGCCGGCCTGGCCCTTGCCGCCGGCACATTCGCCAGCATTGCCGGCGGGCTTGTCGATGCCAAGCTCGGCCGCCATCTCCGCGGCGGTGTCGGCTGCGGTCCCGCGCGCCTCTGCCCTCGCCGCGACAGCCAGCGCAGCAGCCACGGTGGCCTGTGCGAAGGCTTGGTCGTAGCCCGACTGACACATCGACTGCACCAGCGCCTCGGCGCCGAAGCCCTGCCCGATATGGCGCCGCAGCCAGCGCTCCAGGTCCGCGGAGGAACTGGTGTAGCCCGCCTTGCCGGTGCTACCGGGCGTGCCGGGTGTATTGCTCATGAGGGGTTGGCCAGGCGCTGCGGCGAGAATGGATTGCGCGACGGCGCTTCGGGCGGCAGCACGCGGCTGCGGGTGGCCGTGCCCGTTTCGGGATCGCCGGCCACGGTAACGGTGGCTTCGGAGTATTGCCAGCGCTTCCAGGCCGCCAGCACTGCGTTGGGGTAGTCGGGGCGGCCCCGGCTGCCGTTGTAGCGGCCCAGCGCCAGGAACAGGTCGCCCTGCTCGCGGTCGAGATAGTGCCGCAGGATGGTACAGCCGTAGCGCAGGTTGCTCTGCAGGTGGAACAGCTTGCGAGAGTCGCCATCGCCGATGCTGCGCACCCAGAATGGCATCACCTGCATCAGCCCGCGGGCGCCGGCCGAGCTGATCGCGTACTTGCGAAAGTTGCTCTCGACCTGCACCAGACCGAGCACCAGCGCCGGTTCCAGCCCGGCGCGCTTGGCTTCGTAGTAGGCGGTCTCGATCAGTTCGATGCGCACCTGCGGCTCCGGGATACGCCCCGCGAGCCGGTGCGACATCTCCTCCAGCCACTTGATATACGCCAGCTGTTCGCCACCGGTGGCGAACGCCGGGCGCAGGGGACGGCTATCCGCGATAGCCGCGGCAAGCGCGCCGCGCACCGAATCCGCCAGGTCCTCCTCCTTTTGCGCCCYCGCGTGCGCGGCGGCGCTCAACGCCAGCAGYAAGCCGGCGCCGGCCCGCGCCAGGCGCAGGCGGCGGTCCGGGGTCAGGTCCTGCAGGCGCGGGAGGCGCATGGCGTTCAGGCGGACAGCAGTCCGCGCACGTGGGCAACCACGTCCGCGACCGGCAGTTGGGTCGCTTCGGCGTCGCGGCGGCCCTGGTATTCGACCCGGCCTTCCTTCAGGCCGCGGTCGCCTACCACCACGCGGTGCGGCACGCCGATCAGCTCCCAGTCGGCGAACATGGCGCCGGGTCGCTCGCCGCGATCGTCCAGGATCACGTCGACGCCGGCCGCCAGCAGTTCTGCATGGATACGGTCGGCTTCGGCCTTGACGGCCTCGGAGCGGTCGTAGCCAACCGGGCAGATCACCACCGCGAACGGGGCGATCGCCGCCGGCCAGATAATGCCGCGCTCGTCGAAGTTCTGCTCGATGGCGGCGCCCAGGATACGGGTCACGCCAATGCCGTAGCAGCCCATCTGCATGGGCTGGGTCTTGCCGTTCTCATCCAGGAACGTGGCGCTCATCGACTCCGAGTAGCGCGTGCCGAGCATGAACACGTGACCGACCTCGATGCCACGGCAGATTTCCAGCGTGCCCTTGCCGTCCGGCGAGGCATCGCCCGCCACCACGTTGCGCAGGTCGGCCACSACCGGCTCGGGCAGGTCGCGGCCCCAGTTSACGCCTGTCAGGTGGTAATCCTTTTCGTTGGCGCCGCAGACGAAGTCGCTCATATTGGCCACGGTACGGTCAGCCACCACCTTGACGGGCTTCCTGGTGTTGATCGGCCCGAGGTAGCCAGGGGGCGTGCCGAAGGTCTCGACGATCTCCGACTCGGTGGCAAAGCGGAACTCGGCCAGGCCGGCCACCTTGGTGGCCTTGATCTCATTGAGCTCGTGATCGCCGCGCAGCAGCAGCAGCCAGATCTGCGAACCGGCCTCGCTGTCGGTGGCCAGCACGATCGACTTGACCGTGCGCGCCAGCGGAATGCCAAGCAGTTCGGCCACTTGCTCGCACTTGGCCTTGCCCGGGGTGGGCGTATTGACCATGTCTTCGGCCGGCGTGGCGCGCTGCGCCAGCAGCGGCAGGGCTTCGGCCGCTTCCATGTTGGCGGCGTAGTCCGAGGTGGGGCAATAGACGACGGCGTCTTCGCCGGTATCGGCGATCACATGGAACTCGTGCGAGCCGGAGCCGCCGATGGCGCCGTTATCCGCCGCCACGGCACGGAATTCCAGGCCAAAGCGCTGGAAGATGCGCACGTAGGCGTTGAACATCTTGTCGTAGGAGACCTTCAGCCCCGCCGCGTCGCGGTCGAAGGAGTAGGCGTCCTTCATGGTGAATTCGCGCCCGCGCATGATGCCGAAGCGCGGCCGGCGTTCGTCGCGGAACTTGGTCTGGATCTGGTAGAAGTTGACCGGCAGCTGCTTGTAGCTGCGGATTTCGCTGCGGGCGATATCCGTCACCACCTCTTCGGAGGTGGGCTGCACGGCAAAATCGCGCTCGTTGCGATCCTTCAGGCGCAGCAGTTCCGGGCCCATCTTGTCCCAGCGGCCGGTTTCCTGCCACAGCTCGGCCGGCTGGATCACCGGCATCGACAGCTCGACCGCGCCGGCGCGGTTCATTTCCTCGCGCACGATGGCCTCCACCTTGCGGATCACCCGCAGGCCCACCGGCATGTAGTTATAGATGCCCGCGCCGAGCTTCTTGATCATGCCGGCGCGCATCATCAGTTTGTGCGACACGATTTCCGCGTCGGAGGGGGCTTCCTTGAGGGTGGAAATGAAGAATTGCGAGGCTTTCATCCGTTGCTTTCTCGTGAGGCCATGCCCGCCCCGGCGGGTTCCGGGTGCGGGATGGCGCGAATCCATTGCGCGTGCGCCTGATGCGGCGCTTTCTGCTCGGGGAAAACCAGCACCCCGTTGCACAAAGCCCCATTACGCGCTTCCTTTATAATCGACGTAATTCTAAAGGATTCGAGGTGCAGTCATGCTCGATCGTGAAGGCTTTCGCCCGAACGTCGGCATCATCCTCATCAACGCACGGAACGAGGTGTTCTGGGGCAAGCGTATCGGCGAACATTCGTGGCAGTTTCCGCAAGGCGGCATCAAATACGGCGAAACGCCGGAACAGGCGATGTACCGCGAGCTACATGAAGAAGTCGGTCTGCTGCCCGAGCATGTCAGGATTGTTGGTCGCACGCGCGACTGGCTGCGTTATGWGGTGCCGGACAAGTTCATCCGCCGCGAAATCCGCGGCCATTACAGGGGACAGAAGCAGATTTGGTTCCTGTTGCGCATGGCGGGCCGCGATTGCGACATCCGCCTGCGTGCTACCGACCACCCGGAGTTCGATGCCTGGCGCTGGAGCCATTACTGGGTCCCGCTCGATGCTGTCATCGAGTTCAAGCGCGACGTCTATCAACTGGCGCTGACCGAGCTGTCCCGCTTCCTGCAGCGCAATACCCGCGCGCCGCTGAGCCCTTACGGCACGCATGGCCGGCACGGCTCCGCGCGCTCCGGTTATGCCCGCGGGGGGCTGGACGAGCATCCCGACAGCGTGCCGGCCCTGGCGCATCAGGACCTGGCCCGCGATCCGGGCCCAACTTCGCCGGCCGAACCGGCGTCCACAGAACGGAGTACCGATGATTGAATTCGCCGGCCGCGGCTTGCGCCCGAGCCTGCCTGCCGCCTGCTTGCTGGCGGCAACCCTTTGCCTCGGGCTGGTTGGCTGCGCCAGCAAGCCCACGCCGCAGCCGCAGCCGCAGCCAGCGGATGAGGCCGAGAACTACACGCCGCCGAAGAAGGAATGGAGCATACTCGACCCCTTCGCCCCGAAGGACTTCAAGGAAGTCGAGGTCCCGCTGCCGGCATTGCCGCGCGATGCGGACCTGATCACGTTCGAGGTCAGCCCCGCAGGCAACTTCAATTTCGCGGTGGACGCAAAGTCGGTGTCCGTGGGCGCGGATGGCGCGGTGCGCTATACCGCGGTCGTTACAGGTGCAAGCGGCATGCGCAACGTCAGCTTTGAAGCCGTGCGCTGTGACACGTTCCAGCGCAAGATGTACGCCACCTTGCCCAAGGGGGCGACCGACTGGGTGCGCAACCGCAGCGACGACCGCGAAGGCTGGACCCAGCTGGCCGGTATCTCGCGCAACAACTACGCTGGCACGCTGGCCAAGGATTTCATGTGCGAGGGCCGCGGGGCGGCCGGCACGGCACAGGAGATCGTCAGGGACTTGCGTGGCGAGGCGCCGCGCAAGAGCGCGATCCAGCGCTGAGAACGCATGCGGCGCGGTAGTAGGGCGCCGTATCAAACACAAAGGGCTGCCTGGGCAGCCCTTTGTGTTTGTTGCCGCGCGCTTCGCGCCATTCAGACCAGCACGAGATTGTCCCGGTGGATCAGTTCGTGCTCATTCTGGTGGCCCAGCACACGTTCGATCTCGGACGACGGCTTGCGCGCGATCAGCTTTGCCTCTGAACTGGAATAGTTGGTGATGCCGCGAGCCACCTCATGCCCGGCGGCGTCGATGCAGGCGATGACTTCGCCGCGCGCAAACTCGCCCTGCACTTCCACCACGCCGATCGGCAACAGGGACTTGCCGCCGCTGGTGAGTTTGTCGACCGCGCCAGCGTCGATCACCACCCGCCCGCGCAGTTGCAGGTGATCCGCCATCCACTGCTTGCGCGCGGTAAGACGTCCGGTCGGTGCCAGCAATTGCGTGCCGATGCCTTCACCGCCAGCCAGCCGTTCGAGCACATTGGCTTCGCGTCCCGACGCGATCACGGTGTGCGCGCCCGACTTGGCGGCGCGCTTGGCGGCCAGGATCTTGGTCAGCATGCCGCCGCGCCCGATCGACGTGCCGGCGCCGCCGGCCATGGCTTCCAGCTCCAGCGCGCCGGCCAGCGCCTCATCCACGAATTCGGCCTGGGGATTGCTGCGCGGATCGGCGGTATAGAGGCCACGCTGGTCGGTCAGGATCACCAGCGCATCGCCTTCGATCAGATTGGTGACCAGGGCGCCCAGAGTGTCGTTGTCGCCGAACTTGATTTCGTCGGTGACCACGGTGTCGTTCTCGTTGATGATGGGCACGACGCCTAGCGACAGCAGGGTCAGCAGGGTCGAGCGCGCATTGAGGTAGCGCTCGCGGTCAGCCAGGTCGGCGTGGGTCAGCAGGACCTGGGCGGTGCGGATGCCGTAGCGGCCGAACTGGCTCTCGTAGACCTGGGCCAAGCCCATCTGGCCCACCGCGGCGGCGGCCTGCAATTCGTGGATTTCCTTGGGGCGCCGTACCCAGCCCAGCCGCTGCATGCCCTCGGCAATGGCGCCAGAGCTGACCAGCACGACTTCCTTGCCGGCCATGCGCAGCTTGGCGATCTGCGCCGCCCAGCGGGCGATGGCCTCGTGATCGAGACCCTTGCCGTCGTTGGTCACCAGGCTGGACCCAACCTTGACGACGATACGTTTTGCCTGGGCGATGACCGATTGCATGGAGAGAATCCTGTCTGCTGGGTACTGTCGTTTTTTGGCGGGCGAGCGCATCGTCTCGCCCTGGTGCCGGGCTGCCTGTCTGGCCCCCCGGCTTAGTTCTGCTCGCCGCCGGACTGGTCAACGTTGTGCAGCCGCTCATCCAGGCGGATGTCCGGCTCCGCCAGCGCGGCCACTTCCTCGGCCTTGATCGCGGCCAGGTGATCCTTGATCGCGTAGATCAGTTCGCGGCAACCTTCGCCGGTCAGGGCGGAGATGCGGAACACCGGGCCCTTCCACTTGTAGCGCTTGACGAAGTCCTTGACGCGCGCCTCGCGCTCTTCGTCAGGCACCACGTCCAGCTTGTTGAGCACCAGCCAGCGCGGTTTTTCGTAAAGGCTTTCGTCGTACTTCTTCAGCTCGTTGACGATGGCGCGGGCTTCGGCCACCGGGTCCACGCTTTCGTCGAACGGCGCCAGGTCGACGATATGCAGCAGCAGCCCCGTGCGCTGCAAGTGGCGCAGGAACTGGTGGCCCAGCCCGGCGCCTTCCGCCGCGCCCTCGATCAAGCCGGGGATGTCAGCCACCACGAAGGACTGCTCGTGATCGACCCGCACCACGCCCAGGTTGGGATGCAGCGTGGTGAAGGGGTAGTCCGCCACCTTCGGGCGCGCATTGGAGATGTGCGAGATAAAGGTCGACTTGCCGGCATTGGGCATGCCCAGCAGGCCCACGTCGGCCAGCACCTTCAGCTCCAGCTTGATCATGCGGCGCTCGCCGGGCTTGCCGTCCACCTGCTGGCGCGGCGCGCGGTTGGTACTGGACTTGAAGTGCAGGTTGCCCCAGCCGCCCAGGCCACCCTGGGCCAGGCAGACGCTCTGGCCATGCTCGGTCAGGTCGGCGATCAGGTCGCCGGAATCCATGTCCAGGATCTGCGTGCCGACCGGCATGCGCAGCTTCACGTCCTCGCCGCCCGCGCCGTAGCAGTCGGCGCCGCGGCCGTTCTCGCCGTTGCGCGCCACATGCTTCTTGGCATAGCGGAAGTCAATCAGGGTATTGATGTTGCGGTCTGCCACCGCATAGACGCTGCCGCCGTCGCCGCCGTCGCCACCGTCCGGGCCACCGAAGGGCACAAATTTCTCGCGCCGCATCGATGCGCTGCCATTGCCGCCGTTGCCGGCGATGACTTCAATTCTGGCTTCGTCGATGAACTTCATGATGACCTTCCGTGGTGGAGCGGCCGCAGCGCGTGCCCGGCCAGGATGGCGGGGCCGCGCGCTCGGCGGATGGCGACACTGATATTGTCGCCAGAAACGAAAAAGCCCCGCAAGTACTGCGGGGCCTTCATGCTGCAAAGGCTGTGATCAGACTGCCGGAACGACGCTGACCTGCTGCTTCTTGGCAGCGCCCTTGACGGCGAACTGCACGTGACCGTCGACCAGGGCAAAGAGGGTGTGATCCTTGCCAATGCCAACGTTCTCGCCCGGGTGCACGCGGGTACCGCGCTGACGCACGATGATGCTGCCGGCGTTAATGGCCTGGCCACCAAACACCTTGACGCCCAGACGCTTCGATTCGGAATCGCGGCCGTTCCGTGTGGAACCGCCGCCCTTTTTCTGTGCCATGACTAACTCCTGTCGCTTTACTTTACCTAGTTACGCTTGAATTCGATTTCGATGAGGACTGAGCGCGGGCTCAGGCAACGATCGCTTCGATGCGCAGCTCGGTGTAATTTTGACGATGGCCTTGACGCTTTTGATAGTGCTTGCGACGGCGCATCTTGAAGATCTTCACCTTATCGTGACGACCTTGGGAGATAACGGTAGCCTTGACGGAAGCCCCGCTAACCAGCGGCGTACCAAACTTGATTTGGTCGCCTGCGCCCACTGCGAGCACCTGGTCGAGCGTGATTTCTGCGCCAATGTCTGCCGGTATCTGTTCTACTTTAAGTTTTTCGCCAGCAGCAACCTTATATTGCTTGCCGCCGGTTTTTACGACCGCGTACATTGTCGAACCTCTCGATGTGAAATAAAACGCCGAAAACCAACGCCGGCGCGCCCTTGCGTCCGTTTCATCCCGCCGCCGCCGATCCTGGGATCAGCCGCAAGCTAGGAAAACAGACAAGCCGGACGGCCCAATTGGCCCGGTTATCTCCCGCCAGCGCACCCGCAGACAACACAAAGCGGCCGGAGGAAACCCACGATTCTATACCAAAGCCAGGAAAAGTACAAAGAAAACAGACACATAGCCTGCCCGGCGGCGTCCGGCGCCGCCTGAGGCACTTCTCCGCCCGCCTGGGTCAGATCAGGTCCGCCAGCAAAAAACCGGCCAGGGCGGCGAAAGCTGCCCACAGCGCAGTGCGGCGCAAGCGGCGGCTTGAGGAGGAATGTTGCTGGGTCATGCCCGCATTATAGGTTGCCCCAGCGGCCGCGGCCGCGCTCTTCCTGGCAAGGCTGCGACACCGCTGCACCCTCCGTTTGGGGGACATACATACACCCGCATCGCTTATAATCGGCGGGTTTTGCGTAACGGTGAACATCTTGTCCCAGTCTTCCGCCACTGCCTTGCTTGCCCCGGTCGCTGCCGACATGCGCGCCGTTGATTCGGTTATCCGCCAGCGCCTCGCATCGGAGGTGCCACTGATCGAGCAGATCGGCGAGTACATCATCAGCGCGGGCGGCAAGCGCCTGCGCCCGGTGATCCTGCTACTGTCCGCGCGGGCCTTCGGCTACGACGGCAACCGGCACCACGACCTGGCCGCGGTGGTCGAGTTCATCCACACCGCCACCCTGCTGCACGACGACGTGGTCGACGAATCGGAGCTGCGGCGCGGCCGTCAGACCGCCAACGCGGTATTCGGCAACGCCGCCAGCGTGCTGGTAGGCGACTTCCTCTAYTCGCGCGCCTTCCAGATGATGGTCGACGCCGGCAGCATGCGCATCATGGAGATCCTCTCCAATGCCACCAATGTGATCGCCGAAGGCGAGGTCCTGCAACTGCTGAACATGCACGACCCCGACGTCACGGTGGAGCGCTACCTGCAGGTGATCCGCTACAAGACCGCCAAGCTGTTCGAGGCGTCTGCCCAGTTGGGCGCCGTGCTGGCCGGCGTCGACGCCGCCACCGAGGAAGCCGCCGCGGAGTATGGCCGGCGCATCGGTACCGCCTTCCAACTGATCGACGACATGCTGGATTACACCGCCAGCGCCGAGCAGATGGGCAAGAACGCCGGCGACGACCTGCGCGAAGGCAAGCCGACCCTGCCGTTGCTGCATCTGCTCGAGCACGGTACCGCCGAACAGCGTGCGCTGGCCCGCGAGGCCATCGTGCAAGGCGGCACCGAGCATTTCGATGCCGTGTTCGCGGCAATCCACGCCTGCGGCGCACTGGAGGTCACCTTCCAGGCAGCGCAGCGCGAAGCCGATGCGGCGGAAAAAGCGGCCCGGCAGTTCCCCGACTCCCCCTTGAAGCAAACGCTGATCGAGCTGTGCGCGTTTTCGCTGCAACGGCTGTCCTGATACCGTAGCGCGAACAGCGCGCGGCGGCCCGCAAGGGAGCGGCGGCCCGGCCGCTCGCTCCGTTCGGCAAGAAAGGCCGCCGCGCTGAGGATGCACCTGACGACAGTACTCTCCTGCCCTAGATGCTGATGGCCCACCGTTGTGCGCCGTTAACAAATCAAGCAAACCCAACATCTGGCACTTGCACCTGATTCTCGCACTGCCCCGCAGCGTAGCTAGCGCCGGAAAAGAATCCGGCAGGGGAGGTGCGAAAGCGGAATCAGGGATATTGCTTTCGCGTCGCCTAACATCTGGCCCTGTTTGCCCCTATTTGCCCGCCATCTGCATCAGAGTCTTGCGCGTAGGCATCAACAACAGGAGCCCCTTGATCGCGTAGATCACGATCAAAGTTCCACTCAGATCCCCTGCGAACATGACCAGAAAGCCTTGCACAAGATTGCTGCTATCGCCATGCAGGGCG
The DNA here is from genome assembly GCF_056396665.1 of Cupriavidus sp. 05T313. Lineage (NCBI taxonomy): Bacteria > Pseudomonadati > Pseudomonadota > Betaproteobacteria > Burkholderiales > Burkholderiaceae > Cupriavidus > Cupriavidus sp. 05T313. The sequence continues at coordinate 89,052 of NZ_JBFTLX010000001.1, forward strand.
AACCAGATATGGTGCAACAGCGGGCTAGCGACGGCATACGCAACAACGCAGAGCAATAGCCGCTTCGGCGTCAGATTGGTAAGCGACGCGCGCAGGCCGAAAATTTGCTGCGCAAGCCGATAGACCAGGTAGGGGGCGACTGTTGCCACGATGCCGCCCATGAATGCCCTGCTGAAGTCGTTCGGGAAAAAGTAGAAGAAGCTAAYCAGCCACGATACGAGCAGCAACCCGATCGCACCAGCTTCTCCGAACAGCAGCGTGCACAAGAGCCGCATGCCAGCGGGCAGATAAACCCAGTTGATGCCGGGCACGAATTCCAGGTTGCGGAACAACCATTCGTTGAGCACCAACATCAGGATGAACATCACGATTGTCGTGATGACCATGCCGAGTTGCAGGCGTAGGTTTGACATTGGCGTAGAATTCCGCGGTGGTGAGTGGATGATAGCTGATCCGCGAACAGCACAAGTGCAGCCCCTCGCTTCTGGGGACGAATTCATGACCCGACCCGCTGATATCTACCTGCGATTCTTGCAGCTTGCCGAAGCGTTGCGAGGCCTGCCTGCGTTACCGGCCCTGGACCCGCTCGAGGAACGCATTCTCGAACTGGTAGCGCGGGCAAGCCAGACGCAAGAACGCTTATCCGTCAGGGACATGATGGCCAATAGCGATCTGGGGTCGCCCGCGACCCTGCACGCCCGCCTGAAGTCCATGCGCAAGAAGGGCTGGATCACGCTGTCGGATACGGAAGATGCGCGGCGCAAGCAGGTGGAACTGACGCAGGCCGCACTTCGCCATTTCGACAAGCTTTCCGAGTGCCTGGTAAAGGCAACGTCTGGCAAATAGGCGCGCTTTTTCAGCGTCTATCCCGATGCCATACTGCCCAACTGCGAGAGTCGGCACGTACAAGCGCTCGCCCTCTTCCATTCTGAAAAAAAGGCTGCTACACTTGTGTGCTTTCGCGCTGCAGCAACTTTCTGGCGCTGAAAATAACAAACGGGGTGTAGCTTAGCCTGGTAGAGCGCTACGTTCGGGACGTAGAGGCCGGAGGTTCGAATCCTCTCACCCCGACCAGTTTCACGGTCCCCGAGACCGTACAAAAAAGGCCGCACAGCAATGTGCGGCCTTTTTTCATTTGCGCGCGCGCCACCGCTCCGGCCGAATCCCACCTCTTGCTCGTCCCCCCGCGCAAGTAGGGTTGCGCCCGTGTCGCGCAAACGCCAATACCCCTCCCGGCTCGCCTTTACAAAAAGTGACCCCGGCGGCAAACTGCCCCGATTCGGGGTCTTTCGGCCGCTTGCCGGCCAACTAGCGTTTTGCCATGACACTTGGTCTAGCTCTTGCACAGAGCCGGCGTATCGCGCCGGCCCTGCTCGCCCAGCTTGAACAGTCGGCACGAGAAAAAAAGTCGCAGCTGATCGACGAGATCATCGCCAGCGGCACCATGACTGCGCATGATGTGGCGATCTTCGCGGCTGATAAATATCAGCTGCCCCTGGTCGATTTGAGTCAGTACAACCTGAACAAGGTGCCGCCGGCATTGGCGGGCAACCGTGAATTCCACGCACACCGGCTGCTGCCGCTGGGCCGGCGCGAAAACCGGCTGGTGCTGGCGCTGTCGGACCCCGGCAACCAGGCCGGGCTGGACGCCATCAAGCAGAAATACAACCTGCCGGTGGACGCCGTCGTGGTCGAGCACGACAAGCTGATGACCTACGTGCGCTCCGCCACTGACGACAGCGGCGGCACGCTCAAGTCGATCGCCCCGGCGCAGGCCGAGCGCAAGATGATCGAGTACGACCCGGTCGCCTCCGCCAGCGCGCTGCGCAACAAGACCGCGGCCGATATCGACGATGCGCCGGTGGTGCGTTTCCTGCACAAGCTGCTGACCGAAGCCTTCCACCGCGGCGCCTCCGACCTGCATTTCGAGCCTTTCGAAACCTTCTACCGCATCCGCTTCCGCGTGGACGGCGTGCTGCAGGAGGTCGCGCGTCCGCCGGTGGATATCCGCGACAAGATATCCACCCGCATCAAGGTGCTGTCGCGCCTGGACATCTCCGAGAAGCGCGTGCCGCAGGACGGCCGCATGAAACTGCTGATCGCGCTGCCCAAGGAGAAAGGCGGCGAGAAGGACGCCAAGGACAGCAAGGAGCCCAAGGAAACCATTGAGAAGGCGATCGACTTCCGCGTCTCTACGCTGCCGACCTTGTTCGGCGAGAAGATCGTGATCCGGATCCTGGAGTCGTCCTCCGACAAGCTGGACATCGACCAGCTCGGCTACGAGCCGGCGCAGAAGGCCATGCTGCTGGACGTCATCAAGCGCCCCTACGGCATGGTGCTGGTGACCGGCMCCACCGGCAGTGGCAAGACGGTCTCGCTGTACACCTTCCTGAACCGGCTGAACCAGGGCGACATCAATATCTCAACGGCCGAGGACCCGGCCGAAATCCAGTTGCCCGGCATCAACCAGGTCAACGTCAACGAGAAGGCGGGCCTGACCTTCGCCGCGGCGCTGCGCTCCTTCCTGCGSCAGGATCCGGACRTSATCATGGTCGGCGAAATCCGCGACCTGGARACSGCCGASATCTCGATCAAGGCCGCGCAGACCGGCCACMTGGTGTTCTCCACGCTGCACACCAACGATGCGCCGACCACGCTCACGCGCCTGATGAACATGGGCGTGGCGCCCTTCAATATCGCATCGAGCGTGCTGATGATCACCGCGCAGCGCCTGGCGCGCCGGCTGTGCTCCTGCAAGCGGCCCGGCGAACTGGCGCGCGAGGTGCTGGTCGACGCCGGTTTCCAGGAGGCGGATCTGGACGGCAGCTGGCAGCCGTATCACCCGGTCGGCTGCGAACGCTGCAACGGCAGCGGCTACAAGGGCCGCTGCGGCATCTATCAGGTGATGCCGATCAACGAGGCCATGCAACAGATCATCCTGACGCACGGCACGGCCTTGCAGATTGCCGAGCAGGCGCGCAAAGACGGCGTGCTATCGTTGCGCGAAGCCGGGCTGGCCAAGGTGAAACAGGGCGTCACCTCGCTCGAGGAAGTGCTGGCAACAACAAATACGTAGAAGCGTAAAAGCGTAAGAAACGCAAAACAACAAGATGTCATTGGGGGTCAATCATGGCTACACGCGCACCAGCCGCCGCCGCGCGCAAGGCGGCTGCGCCCAAGGGGAAATCCGGGCGTAAGGCGCCCACGCAGTACATCTTCGAGTGGGAGGGCAAGGACCGCAAAGGCAAGACCTTTTCGGGCGAACTGCGCGCCGAAAGCCAGGCCGAGGTCAATGCCACCCTGCGCAAGCAGGGGCTGACCGTCGTCAAGCTGAAGAAGCGCCGGGCGGCGCGCGGGCGCAGGATCACAGAGAAGGACATCGCGTATTTCACGCGCCAACTCTCCACCATGCTCAAGGCCGGCATCCCGCTGCTGCAGTCGATCGACATCATCGCGCGCGGGCACTCCAACCCCAACTTCACGCAACTGCTGGCCGAGATCCGCTTCGATATCGAATCGGGCAGCAGCATGGCGCAAGCCTTCCGCCGCCATCCGCGTTACTTCGACACGCTCTACTGCAACCTGATCGATGCCGGCGAGCAAGGCGGTATCCTGGATGCCCTGCTGGAGCGCTTGTCGCTCTACATGGAAAAGACCATCGCGCTGAAAAGCCAGATCAAGTCGGCCATGATCTACCCGATCGCCGTGCTGTCGGTGGCCTTTGCCGTGACGGTGATCCTGATGATTTTCGTGATCCCGGCCTTCAAGGGCGTGTTCTCCAGCTTTGGCGCCAACCTGCCGGCGCCCACGCTCGCCGTGATCGCGATGTCGGATTTCTTCGTCGACAACTGGTACCTGGTCATCGGCGCGCCAATACTGTCCATCACACTGTATATACGGAGCCTGAAACGATCGGAAAAAGTCCAGCGCGCCAGCGACCGCATGCTGCTCAAGCTGCCGATCTTCGGCTCGCTGTTCCGCAAGGCGGTAATCGCCCGCTGGACGCGGACGCTGGCGACCATGTTCGCCGCCGGCACGCCGCTGGTGGAGTCGATGGAATCCGTGGCCGGCGCCGCCGGCAACTGGGTCTACTACGACGCCACCAAGGAGATCGAACAATCGGTGCGCATCGGTACCAGCCTGACCAACGCCATGCAGGCCACCCATGTGTTCGACAATATGGTGCTGCAGATGACGCAGATCGGCGAGGAGTCGGGCGCGCTGGACAATATGCTGCTGAAGGTGGCCGAGTTCTACGAGCGCGAGGTCGACGACGCCGTGGCCGCCATCTCCAGCCTGATCGAGCCGCTGATCATCGTGGTGCTGGGCGTGCTGATTGGCGGCATGGTGGTGGCAATGTATCTTCCGATCTTCAAACTGGGACAGGTGGTGTAAGGCATGTGGCTGTTTTCCGCGGACGGCGCCAGCGGCGCGATTTCCTCACTGGCTGCCCCCGCGCAGACCATCGCCGGGCTTGCGGCGCTGCCGCCCTGGTTCCTGGTGGCCGCCGCCGCGCTGGTTGGCTTGCTGGTCGGCAGCTTCCTGAATGTGGTGGTGCACCGCCTGCCGCGCATGATCGACCGCGAGGAAGCCAACTACATCGCCGAGCTACGCGATGACCCGCTTCCCCATCCCGAGGCCTACAACCTGATGGTGCCGCGCTCGGCATGTCCGCACTGCGGACATGCCATCGGCGTGCTGGAGAACATCCCGGTGCTGAGCTATCTGGTGCTGCGCGGACGCTGTTCGGCCTGCCGCGCACCCATCGGCGCACGCTATCCCCTGGTAGAGGCAGCCACCGCGCTGCTGACCGCGCTGGCCGCCGCCCACTTCGGGCCGACCTGGCAGGCGCTGGCGGCCATCGCCATGATCTGGGCCCTGATCGCCCTCACCCTGATCGACGCCGACACGCAACTGCTGCCCGACCAGATCACCCTGCCGCTGCTGTGGCTGGGCCTGCTGCTCAATCTCGGCGGACTCTTCGCCCCGCTGGCCGACGCGGTGACCGGCGCCGCCGCAGGCTATCTGCTGCTATGGACGGTGTACTGGGTGTTCAAGCTGGTGCGCGGCAAGGAGGGCATGGGCTACGGCGACTTCAAGCTGATGGGCGCGATGGGAGCCTGGTTCGGCTGGCAGGCGCTGCCGGCGCTGGTGCTGCTGTCGTCGGTGGTGGCCCTGGTATTCGCGCTTGCCAATATCGCGCTGCGCCGTCAGGATCGCGATACGCACTTCGCCTTCGGCCCCTATATCGCCGGCGCCGGCCTGCTCGTGCTGTTCTTCGGCAGCAATGTGCTGCCGCTGGGCATCGCGGGCTGAATGACGCCGGCCGCATGCCGGCCCATGGAACCACGACAAGCACCACCGCAAGCTTTGAGATCGATATGCTGCAAATCGGACTGACCGGAGGCATCGGCTCCGGCAAGACTCGCGTGGCGGACCTGTTCGCCGCGCGCGGCGCCGCCCTGATCGACACCGACCTGCTCGCGCACGAGATCACCGCGCCGGGCGGCCTGGCCATCCCGGCCCTGCTCGAAGCGTTTGGCCCCACGTGCCTGCGCGACGACGGCGCCATGGACCGCAACGCCATGCGCGAGCTGGTGTTCTCCGACCCGGCGGCCAAGGCCCGGCTCGAAGGCATTACCCATCCCCTGATCCGCCAACTGACCGAAGCGCGCGCCGCCGCGATCCGCGCCTCCGGGCTTCACCCCTACCTGATCTACGTGGTGCCGCTACTGGTCGAATCAGGCTCATGGCGCGCGCGGGTGGACCGGGTGCTGGTGGTTGATTGCAGCGAGACCACCCAGGTCGCCCGCGTCATGGCGCGCAACGGCTTCAGCCAGGGCCAGGTCCAGGCCATCATGGCCAGGCAGGCGCGGCGCGGCGACCGCCTGGCCGCTGCCGACGATGTGATCGACAACGATGGGCCGCCGGAGGCGCTGCCAGCGCAGGTGGACCGTCTCGACCAGCTTTACCGCGGCCTGGCCGCTGGCTAGGCACCATGTTTGTGCGGCGACGAATGCCGCACCCTGAATGCTGCACCCTAAGTCGGCTGTTTCATTTGTTCTGATTTGCGGACTCGCATAGAATGCGCTGGAACCACGCGGGAAATGGCCGCATACTGCCGATATCGCGGGCCCACGCCGAGTCACATCGAGCGGACCCAGGCGCACCGGATGCAATCTCGGCTCCGATACGCCGCCCAGGGTCAGACTGCCCACCCGCCAACCCGCCCTGTTGCACGGACATACCCATTGATTCTGTACGAATATCCTTTTAACGAACGCATCAGGACTCTCCTGCGCCTGGAAGACCTGTTCGATCGGCTGGATTATTTCCTCGCCCAGGATCACGCCCTGCAGCATCATGTGGCGTTGACGACTCTGTTCGAGATCATTGACGTCGCCGGCCGCGCGGACCTGAAGACCGACCTGCTCAAGGAACTGGAGCGCCAGCGCCAGGCGCTGGCCGCGCTGCGCGCCAATCCGCAGATCGACCAGGGCGCGCTGGATGGCGTAATCGGTGAGATCGAGCAGGCCATGGCCCAGCTCAACCAGACCGTCGGCAAGGCCGGCCAGTTGCTCACCGACAACGAGTGGCTGACCAGTATCCGCAGCCGCGCCATCATCCCGGGCGGCACCTGCGAGTTCGACCTGCCGGCCTACTACGCCTGGCAGCATCGCCCCGCCGAAGACCGCCGCTCGGACATCCTCAAGTGGGCACGCCCGCTGGTGCCGCTTCGCATTGGCACCGACACCGTGTTGCGCCTGTTGCGCGAGTCCGGCCAGAGCGGCAAGGTCATCGCCACCGGCGGCAGCTACCAGCAGATGCTGTCCGGGCGCAGCTACCAGTTGATGCAGGTGCTGCTGGATGATTCCCTGCTGGCTTTCATCCCAGAGATGAGCGCCAACAAGTACATGCTGTGGGTTCGTTTCACGCAGCAGGATGGCGACCTTCGTCCGCGCTCGGTCGACGCCGACATCCCTTTCCTGCTCAAGCTCTGCAATTTCTGATTTTTGATTTCTGAAGCAATGACAACCGTAGTCAAATGCCCCACCTGCGGTACGGACGTGGCCTGGGTGCCGGAGAATAAATTCCGTCCCTTCTGCTCCAACCGCTGCAAACAGATCGACCTGGGCGCCTGGGCTTCCGAGAAGTACGTGATCGGCGGCAAACCCGGCGAGAACCCCTCGCAGGACCAGGAAGACGAGGAGTAAGCTCCGCAGGGCCGTTGCGGCCCCGCCAGTTCAGGCGCCGCCGCCCTCGGCAGCCAGCCAGTCCACCACGGGGATGGTGGCGGGCAGCAAGGGCCCCACGTCCACCGGCGCCGATTGCCATGAGAAGGCCTGGCCCTCGCGGCCGACCAGTTCGCCCGTCCACGCCGTGACCTTGCAGAAGTGCAGGCGCACATAGGCATGCGGGTAGTCATGCTCCAGCACGTGCCAGCGCACGCACGCGCCCACCTCGATGCCGAGTTCCTCGTGCAGTTCGCGCGCCAGCGCATCTTCCACCGATTCACCCTGCTCCAGCTTGCCGCCGGGAAACTCCCAGTAGCCTTCGTAGGGCTTGCCAGCCGGCCGCTGGGCCAGCAGGAAACGGCCGTCGGCCTGCACCATCACGCCCACGGCAACCTCGGTCACCTTGCGCGCCGGCGTGGCTTCGCCGGCTGCTCGCGCTGCCTCGCTCATGCCTGGCCGTCCTGCGCGGAAGCGATGAAGGGCTTGCCATGCTTGCCGCCCCAGTCGCGGGCGAACTGCCAGGCCACCCGGCCCGAGCGCGAGCCGCGCTCCAGGGCCCACACCAGCGCGTCGCCGCGCGCCGCGGCGACGTCTTCGGCGCTGCAGCCGAAATGCCCGAGCCAGTGGCCAACGATGGCCAGGTACTCGTCCTGCTTGGGCGGATAGAACGACAGCCACAGCCCGAAGCGCTCGGACAGCGAGATCTTTTCCTCCACCACCTCGCCGGGATGGATCTCGCCATCGTCGGTGTGCCGGTAGGTTTCGTTGTCCTTCATGTATTCGGGCAGCAGGTGGCGGCGATTGGAAGTGGCGTAGATCAGCACATTGTCCGACTGCGCCGCCACCGAGCCATCCAGCGCCGATTTCAGCGACTTGTAGCCCGACTCGCCTTCCTCGAAGGACAGGTCGTCGCAGAAGATGGCGAAGCGCTCCGGACGCCCCGACAGTTGCTCGACGATGTCGCCCAGGTCGCCCAGGTCGTCCTTGTCGACTTCCACCAGCCGCAGGCCATCCTTGACGAAGGCATTGAGGCAGGCCTTGATCAGCGAGGACTTGCCCGTGCCGCGCGCGCCCGTCAGCAGCACATTGTTGGCCGGCAGGCGCTGCACGAACTGACGCGTGTTGGCGACGATGGCGTCTTTCTGGCGCTCGATGTTCTTCAGGTCGTCGAGATGGATCGGCGGCAGCTGGCGGATCGYCTGCAGGTAGCCGATGTTGCCGAACAGGCTCTGCCGCTTGCGCCAGCGGAAGGCGACCGCTTCCTTCCAGTCAGACTCGGTCAGCTGGGGCGGCAGCCATTGTTCAAGGCGGGCGAGGAAACTGTCGAGGCGGGCGGCAAGGTCGGACATGGCGGCTTGAAGGAAAGGCTGGCGGATCGTTGGCGGGAGTGCTGGCGGCTAGCGCGCCGCCCCGCGCTGGCGGGAGCGGCACGCACGCGATGGTGCTTACGAACGGTAGTCCGCGTTGATCGAAACGTAATCGTGCGACAGGTCGCAGGTCCAGACCGTGGCGGTGGCATCGCCGCGCCCGAGCGCGATGCGCACGGTGATCTCGRCCTGCTTCATCACGCGCTGGCCGTCTTCCTCGCGATAATCGGGATTACGGCCGCCGTCGCGCGCGACCAGGACATCGTCCAGCCACAAATTGACATGCTCGACCTCGAGATCGTCGACGCCGGCGTAGCCCACGGCCGCCAGGATGCGGCCCAGGTTGGGGTCCGAGGCGTAGAAGGCGGTCTTGACCAGCGGCGAATGCGCCACCGCGTAGGCGATCAGGCGGCATTCGGCCACGTCCTTGCCGCCCTCGACCTGGATGGTCATCAGCTTGGTGGCGCCTTCGCCATCGCGCACGATCATCTGCGCCAGTTCCTGCGACAGGTCGGTCAGCGCGGCGCGCAGCGCCTCGAAATCCGCCCCTTCGGCACGCTCGATGGCCGGCGCGCCTGCCTTGCCGCTGGCGATCAGCACGAAGGAGTCATTGGTCGAGGTGTCGCCGTCGATGGTGATGCTGTTGAAGGAGCGGTCCGCCGCGTACGACACCAGTGCCTGTACGACGTCCTGCGACACCGTAGCGTCGGTAGCGATAAAGCCCAGCATGGTCGCCATATTGGGACGGATCATGCCCGCGCCCTTGCTGATGCCGGACAGCGTCACGGTCTTGCCGCCGATCTGCACGGTGCGCGAGGCGGCCTTGGGCTGCGTGTCGGTGGTCATGATCGATTCCGCCGCGGCCAGCCAGTTGTCGGCCTTGGCGTTGGCAATCGCGGCAGGCAGCGCGGCGACGATGCGGTCCACCGGCAGCGGCTCGAGGATCACGCCGGTCGAGAACGGCAGCACCTGCTCGGCAGCAATGCCGAGTTGCGCGGCCAGCGCGTCGCACGTGGCGCGGGCGTTGGCCAGGCCCGGTTCGCCGGTGCCTGCGTTGGCGTTACCGGTGTTGACCACGATCGCACGGATGCCCTTGGCCGCGGCCAGGTGCTCGCGGCAGACCTGCACCGGCGCGGCGCAGAAGCGGTTGCGGGTGAACACGCCGGCCACGGTGCTGCCTTCGGCAACGCGCACCACCAGCACGTCCTTGCGGTTGGCCTTGCGGACACCCGCTTCAGCCCAGCCGAGCTCGACGCCGGCGACAGGTTTCAGGTTCTCTGCCAGCGGCAGGGGCAGGTTGACGGCCATGTGCGTTCCTCTATGCGTTCGACGTTGCTGGTTATGCAGTTTCTGCTGCTGCCAGGCGGCGGCGGACAGTACATGGTGCGCCTCCCCTGACGAACATGCCCGCTTGCGCGGGCATGTTTGCTGACTTCACTGTGCGCGGCTTAGCTGAGCTTGCCGTGGCACAGCTTGAACTTCTTGCCGGAGCCGCACGGGCAGGGATCGTTGCGCCCCACCTTGGCCATGCCGGCAGCCTCAGCCGCGGCGGCGTAGGCGATGCCGGCACGCTCGGGCGCGCTGCTGCCGGCGCCCTCGGCCACCTGGGTAGCCTCGTCGAACTCGTCATGCTTGTACTGCACGTTGGCGAGATGCGACAGGCCTTCCTCGATCTGCTCCGAGGCCTGCTCGAGCTCTTCCGGAGACTGGATCTGCACGTTGAAGATCACGCGCGTGACTTCGACCTTGATCACGTCGAGCAGGCGGGCGAACAGTTCGAACGATTCGCGCTTGTATTCCTGCTTGGGATCCTTCTGCGCATAGCCGCGCAGGTGGATGCCCTGGCGCAGGTGGTCCAGCGCCGCCAGGTGTTCGCGCCAGTGGGTGTCGATGCTTTGCAGCATCACCGAGCGCTCGAACCCGGCAAAGGATTCGCGGCCGACCTGGCTGACCTTGGCTTCGTAACGCTCGTCGGCGGCACGCATGATCAGGTTCAGCAGTTCTTCGTCCTCGATGCTCTGCGCGGCCTCGATGGTCTTGGCCAGCGGCACTTCCAGCGACCATTCGTCGCGCAGCTTGGCTTCCAGGCCGGCGATGTCCCACTGCTCTTCCATGGTGTCGGCCGGCACGTGGTCGCGGAACATCTCGACCAGCACGCTCTCGCGCAGGTTCTTCACCATCTCGCCGACATCTTGCGACTCGAGCACTTCATTGCGCAGCTTGTAGATTTCCTTGCGCTGGTCGTTGGCAACGTCGTCGTACTGCAGCAATTGCTTGCGGATATCGAAGTTGCGGCCTTCGACCTTGCGCTGGGCGGACTCGATCGAGCGCGTGACGATGCCCGCCTCGATCGGCTCTCCTTCCGGCATCTTCAGGCGTTCCATGATGGCGCGCACGCGGTCGCCGGCGAAGATGCGCAGCAGCTGGTCGTCCAGCGACAGGTAGAAGCGGGACGAGCCCGGGTCACCCTGGCGGCCGGCACGGCCACGCAGCTGGTTGTCGATACGGCGCGACTCGTGGCGCTCGGTGCCCACGATATGCAGGCCGCCGGCGGCCTTGACCTGCTCGTGCAGCGACTGCCATTCGCCCTTCAGCTGGGCGATGCGCGCGGCCTTGTCGGCGTCGGATAGGCTTTCGTCGGCCTCGATAAAGCCGGCCTGCTTCTCCACATTGCCGCCCAGCACGATGTCGGTACCACGGCCCGCCATATTGGTGGCGATGGTGACCATCTTGGGCCGGCCCGCCTGCGCCACGATCTCGGCTTCACGCGCGTGCTGCTTGGCGTTGAGCACCTGGTGCGGCAGTTTTGCCTTGTTCAGCAGGTCCGAGAGGTATTCCGAAGTCTCGATCGAGGTGGTGCCCACCAGCACGGGCTGGCCGCGGTCGTAGCAATCGCGGATATCGCGCACCACGGCATCGTAGCGCTCGGTCGAGGTCTTGTAGATCTGGTCCTGGAAGTCCTTGCGCTGGGCCGTGCGGTTGGTGGGGATCACCACCACTTCCAGGCCATAGATTTCCTGGAATTCGTAGGCTTCCGTATCGGCCGTGCCGGTCATGCCGGACAGCTTCTCGTACATGCGGAAGTAGTTCTGGAAGGTGATCGTGGCCAGCGTCTGGTTTTCCTGCTGGATGGTCACGCCTTCCTTGGCTTCCACCGCCTGGTGCAGGCCGTCGGACCAGCGCCGTCCCGTCATCAGGCGGCCGGTGAACTCGTCGACGATCACGACTTCGTCGTTCTGCACCACATAATGCTGGTCGCGATGGAACAGGCTGTGCGCGCGCAGGGCCGCGTACAGGTGATGCATCAGCGTGATGTTCTGCGGCGCGTAGAGCGATTCGCCCTCGCCGATCAGGCCCTGCTGCGCCAGGATCACCTCCGCCTTCTCATGGCCGGCCTCGGTCAGGTAGACCTGGTGGCCCTTCTCGTCGACGAAGTAGTCGCCCGGCTTCTCGACGCCGGTGCCATCGGCCTTTTCCTCGCCAATCTGGCGCTCGAGCAGCTTGGGAACGCCGTTCATGCGCTGGTACAGGTCGGTATGGTTCTCCGCCTGGCCCGAGATGATCAGCGGCGTGCGCGCCTCRTCGATCAGGATCGAGTCCACYTCGTCGACGATSGCGTAGTKCAGCGGSCGYTGCACGCGCTGSSMMGGGTCGTAGACCATGTTGTCGCGCAGGTARTCGAAGCCGAACTCGTTGTTSGTGCCGTAGGTGATGTCGGCCGCATAGGCCGCCGCCTTCTGGTCATGCGGCATCTGCGACAGGTTCACGCCGACCGACAGGCCGAGGAAGTTGTACAGGCGCCCCATCCATTCGGCGTCGCGCTGGGCCAGGTAGTCGTTGACCGTGACAACGTGCACGCCCTTGCCGGTRATGGCRTTGAGGTACACSGCCAGCGTSGCGGTSAGSGTCTTGCCCTCGCCGGTGCGCATTTCGGCGATCTTGTTATCGTTCAGCACCATGCCGCCGATCATCTGGACGTCGAAGTGGCGCATCTTCATGATCCGCTTGCTGGCCTCGCGGCACACCGCGAAGGCCTCGGGCAGCAAGGCCTCGAGCGACTCCCCGGCGGCATGGCGCTGCCGGAAGACCTCGGTCATGCCACGCAGGTCGTCATCCGAAAGTGCCTCGAACTTCGGCTCCAGCGCATTGATCTGCGCGACGGTCCTGCCATATTGTTTGATCAGCCGTTCATTACGGCTGCCGAAGACTTTCTTGAGAAGGCCCGTGATCATCGATTGCTTTCACCTACGCGAGTGGTACGCCGCCGTGGTACGCACTAGGCGGCCTGGCCGCCGGCTTGGCCGGCTGCCCAGGGCGGACCGCGCGAGGAAATAGGAAGATTGGCGCAAAACGCCGAGTTTATCACGCGCGCGGGTCACGACCGGAACCAAGCGGCGGGCGAAACGCTACCTGTCCGGATGGGGCCCGCGCATCCAATCCCCCCGACATCGGGGCGGGTCGCGGATTCTTCAACGGATTGCCGTACGATCGGTTGGAATTATTGCCTGGGCAACCTGCGCAGGTGATGATTTCGCCACGGCGAGGAAGCGATTCGGATTCTGCGGCACACCGTCCACATGCACCTCGAAATGCAGGTGGGCGCCTGTGGAGCGCCCGGTGGAGCCCACCAGCGCGATCTGCTGGCCCGGCTTGACGAGGTCGCCGGGCTTCACCAGCAGCCTGGAAGCATGCGCATAACGGGTCTTGAGGCCATTGCCGTGATCGAGATCGATCAGGTTGCCGTATTCGGCGTGCCACTCCGCCGCCGCCACCACGCCCCCGGCGGCCGCGACGATCGGCGTGCCCGCGGGCGCGGAAAAATCGACGCCGTCATGCGGGGAGCGGCGCCCGGTAAATGGGTCGAAGCGCCAGCCGAAGCCGGATGCATCGTAGCCGGTCGCTACCGGCAGCACGCGTGGAACCCGGCGATCCTCGATCCGGCGATCCAGCAAGGTGCTGGCCACCACATCGAAATAGTCCGCATGCCTGTCAGCCTGCTCGGACAGACTCGCCAGCGCGAGTTGCAGCTCAGGCAGACTCGAGGTGCGCGACTGCGCCGAGGGCGCGAGGCCACCACGGCCAGGCGGCTGCTTGAAGTCGAATTCCTTGGGTGCGATGCCGGCAAGCCCGGAAACCCGCTCGCCAAGCGCATCCAGCCTCACCATACGGGCCTGGATCTCGCCCACGCGGGCGGCCAGCACATTGAGATTGGCGCGCAGGTAGGCATCGTCGCCCGGTGCACGGACTGGCGCGCTAATGCCCGCCCGCGCCACGATCCAGGTCAGCGCCGACGAGACCAGCGCGACAACCAGGCACAGCAGCACGATGCCGGCGAAAATCTTCCCCCGTGACAAGGTGAAATGACGCACGCGCGGCAGGCGCGGATGAAGCACGATGATCTGCATGATGCAATCCTTCCCATGCAAGGCCTGGCGCCGGCTTCGTGGCTGCGGCGCATAAGCCGCCGCGCTGGCGCGAACGGCACGCTAGAATGCGCGCATGCGCATGTTTACCCATCACGCCCTCCAGACGCCCGCCGCCAAGCCGCTTAACGACTGGCTGGACAAAGCCGGCCCGGTCTCGGCCCTGATGCAGACGGCGCGGGAACTGGCGGTACTGGAAGCTGAGGTGCTGTCGCTCCTGCCACGCGGCCTGCAGGACGGCATCGCTGTCGCGGGCGTCAAGCAGGACGCCCGCGGTGTCGGCCAAGGCCAGTCGGAGCGAACTTTGCTGTTGCTGGCCGCCCATGGGGCAGCCGCTGCACGTGTCCGGCAAGTGGTTCCTACACTACTTTCCAGGTTGCAACAGCGGGGATCGCAGATTACCGCAATCCGGGTGAGGGTACAACCCGAGGTGGGCCGGCAGAGTGACTGGGACACCGGGCCGGTAGTGCGGCCCAAGGTGGCCCGGATGTCGGCGACCGGCTTGTCCAGCCTGACGCAACTGGCGCAGGAGTTGCCCGAGTCGCCGTTGCGGGATGCCCTGAATACCCTGTTGTCGCATCATCGGCAAAAGACGACGACCGGCGCTGGTTCCTGAAGCCCGTGCCCTGGACGTAAAAAAGCCGGCTTGCGCCGGCCTTCCGGTGATACCAGAACCCTGCCCCCCCGGCAGGCGTTATGCAAACACCGGCTGCAACTGCGGCAAAAACGCCGGCGGCGCTTCCTCGGCCCGCTCGAACGTCACCATCTCATACGCTTCCTGATCCGCCAGCAATGCCCGCAACAGCTGGTTGTTCAGCCCGTGGCCGGATTTGTTGGCGACATAGRCACCAATCAAGGGATGGCCGACCACATACAGATCGCCGATCGCATCAAGGATCTTGTGGCGCACGAACTCGTCGCCGTAGCGCAGCTCCTCGTTGTTCAGCATCCGATGCTCATCGAGCACGATGGCGTTATCCAGACTGCCGCCACGCGCCAGCCCCATCTCCCGCAACGCCTCGACTTCGTGGGCGAAGCCAAAAGTGCGGGCGCGGGCAATCTCGCGCACGTAACTTGTATCGGCGAAATCGATGGAGAAGGTCTGGCCGGTCTTGTCCACCGCGGGGTGACGGAAGTCGATGGTGAAAGCCAGCTTGAAGCCGAAGTAAGGCTCCAGGCGCGCCAGCTTGTCGCCCTCGCGGACTTCCACGGCCTTCTTCACGCGGATAAAACGCTTGGGCGCGGACTGCTGCTCGATTTCGGCCGACTGCAACAGGAAGACGAAGGATGCAGCGCTGCCGTCCATGATCGGGATTTCCTCGGCATCGACATCCACGTACAGATTGTCGATGCCAAGGCCCGCGCAGGCGGACATCAAATGTTCCACGGTCGACACGCGCGCGCCATCCTTCTGCAGGACCGATGCAAGACGCGTATCGCCAATGGCTGACGCGCTCGCGGGGATCTCGACGGCTTCGGGCAGGTCGACGCGGGTGAATACGATACCGGCATCCACCGGAGCCGGGCGCAGCGTCAGCGTCACTTTACGGCCCGAGTGCAAGCCTATGCCAACGGTCTTGACCAGGGATTTGATGGTGCGCTGTTTGAGCATGACGTTCTCAGCTATTATTAAAATCTATCAAGTACACTTTCTAATATAGCGATTTTACCATTGCTTCGTTTGCTGCGCTGCGCCACTTTGTTTCGGTCTGTTAGTACCGAAGAAATAAGCCGCCACAAGTGCACTTTAAGTAACTTGTTAGTTACTCAATGACACATTCACGTATTACGCGCGCAACGCCGCAAGCACCGCTTCAGCGCTGCTGACCTTGAATTCGCCAGGCGCTTCAAGCCACAGGTGGGTCACCACGCCATCGTCGATGACCATGGCGTAACGCTTGGAGCGTACACCCATGCCGCGTGCGGTAAGGTCCTGGTCCAGGCCCAGGCGGCGCGTCCACTCGGCGCTGCCATCGGCCATCATGCGCACCTTGCCTTCGGTGTTCTGCTCGCGGCCCCAGGCGCCCATGACAAAGGCATCGTTGACCGAGACGCACCAGACTTCGTCCACGCCGGCCGCGCGCAGCGCTTCGGCCTGCGCCAAGTAGCCCGGCACATGCTTGGCGGAGCAGGTGGGGGTAAAGGCGCCGGGCAGGCCGAACACCACGATCTTGCGGCCACGGGCGAGTTCGGCGGCCGAGAAGGAATTGGGCCCGAGAGCGCAGCCGCCGGTCTCGACCTCAAAGAACTCGTTCAGCGTGGCGTCGGGCACACGCGCTCCAATTTCGATCATGCTGTGTCTTCCTGTCTCGGTAAAAACCCTGTTTAGCATCATAGTGCGCCAGCCGCAGGCGCCCAAGTCTGACACTGCCGGGTATGCCGTAGGAATTGTCCGACATAGGCGAGACTTTGGCTGGCGGAGGGAGCCTATGGCGCCGCGCGCAGATCTGCGCGGCACGCCAGACTCGTTTCCTGGGCGGCATTGATGGCGCCAGGCTCAAGGCCCGGAGGGCTTCGAGCCGCACTGCTTTTCAAATGGGTCCGCGTGCCGATCTTGCGATCGACGCGCGGACGACGGCACATCCCGGCCGGGATGGCGGGAGACCAGTCCGGGGAGGCGGCCGGAGGCACGCCTGTCCCGGCGACGGGATGCGGCCTGAGGGCGTCAGCGCGGGTGCGGCATGGCTGGCTGCTGGTCAGTCCACCGCCACCGGGCGCAACACGAGCGGATAGGGAGCGCTAGCGTGTTTCGCCGATCCGGGGCGGGGCCTGGCTGGCAGCCGGCCTTGTCGACACCTTGCCGAGCCAACTCAGTCCGCCTGCTTGCGCAGGAACGCCGGGATGTCGTACGTATCCACACCCTTTTCCTGCAACGCGGCCACGTGGGCGGACGCAGACTCGCGCGAGCTGCGCCATACCGCCGGCGTGTCCAGGTTGCTGTAATCGGGAGCGCTGCTGTGGCCGGCGTTCACGCTGCTGGTCATATTGCCCATCATCTGCACCGGCATATTGTCGGTACCGGTCTTGAGCAGGGTCATCGGCTGTTGCTTCTTGGCCGAACGGCCCAGGCCCGTCGCCACCACCGTCACGCGCAGCGCGTCGCCCATGGAATCGTCGTACACCGTACCGAAGATCACGGTGGCATCTTCCGCGGCATAGCTGCGGATGGTGTTCATGACTTCCTTGGTTTCCGACAGCTTCAGCGAGCGGCTGGCCGTGATGTTGACCAGCACGCCGCGCGCGCCCGACAGGTCCACGCCTTCCAGCAGCGGGCTGGCGACAGCCTGCTCGGCAGCCAGGCGGGCGCGGTCCACGCCCGACACGGTAGCCGTGCCCATCATGGCCTTGCCCTGCTCGCCCATGACCGTCTTCACGTCTTCGAAGTCGACGTTCACCAAGCCATCGACGTTGATGATCTCGGCGATGCCCGCGACTGCGTTATGCAGCACGTCGTCGGCGCACTGGAAGCACTTGTCCATCTCGGCGTCGTCGCCCATGACCTCGAACAGCTTCTCGTTAAGCACAACGATCAGCGAATCGACGCAGGACTCCAGCTCACCGGAACCGGCTTCCGCCACCTTGGCACGGCGCGCGCCTTCGAACTCGAAGGGCTTGCTGACCACGCCCACGGTCAGGATGCCCATTTCCTTGGCAACCTGGGCCACGACCGGTGCAGCGCCGGTACCGGTGCCGCCGCCCATGCCGGCAGTGATGAAGACCATATGGGCACCGCGCAGCGAGTCGGCGATCTGCTCGCGCGCCTGATCCGCGCAGTTGCGGCCGACCTCCGGCTTGGCGCCTGCCCCAAGGCCGGTGTTGCCGAGCTGCAGCACACGCGAAGCGCTGGAGCGCTTGAGCGCCTGCGCATCGGTGTTCATGCAGATAAATTCGACGCCTTGCACGCCACGGCTGATCATGTGCTGCACAGCGTTGCCGCCCGCGCCGCCCACGCCGATCACCTTGATGATGGTGCCGTCCTGCAATTCCGTTTCGATCATGTCAAAGTCCATCACTGCCTCCAAGTAGTATCAGCCGCCAAACGCTGCAGCCTCCCCGCCGCAACCCTTGGTTACTGAACAAGAAACCATCAAAAGAAAACTGCCTGTTCAACGGATTGCCCACAATAGCGTGGACAATCCCGTCATTCATTCAAGTGCAATCCAATCGGCGGCAACTTAGAAATTGCCGACGAACCATTCCTTCATGCGGGTCCACACCTGCTTGACGGAACCACTCTGCACCGCGACCTTGCGGCCGCGCATGCGTTGCACGCGGCCTTCGAGCAGTAGTCCCATTACGGTCGAATAGCGCGGACTCTTAACAACTTCGTGCAAATTTCCCCGATATTCCGGCACGCCGACCCGAACCGGCTTGAGGAAGATGTCCTCGCCCAGTTCCACCATGCCCGGCATCATCGCGGTACCGCCGGTGATCACGACGCCCGACGACAGCAGTTCTTCATAGCCCGACTCGCGCACCACCTGATGCACCAGCGAGTACAACTCCTCGATACGCGGCTCGATCACCGCCGCCAGCGCCTGGCGCGACAGCGAGCGCGTGCCGCGGTCGCCCACGCCGGGCACCTCGATCATGTCTTCCGGATCGGCGATAGCCTGCTTGGCGATGCCATACTGGATCTTGACGTCTTCGGCATCGGGTGTAGGCGTACGCAGCGCCATGGCGATGTCGTTGGTGATCTGGTCGCCGGCGATGGGGATCACGGCCGTATGCCGGATCGCGCCTTCGCTGAAGATGGCGATGTCGGTCGTACCGCCGCCGATATCGACCAGCACCACGCCCAGTTCCTTCTCGTCCTCGGTCAGCACCGCCAGGCTCGACGCCAGCGGCTGCAGGATCAGGTCGTGCACTTCCAGCCCGCAGCGGCGCACGCACTTGACGATGTTCTGCGCCGCGCTGACCGCGCCGGTGACGATATGCACCTTCACCTCCAGCCGGATGCCGCTCATGCCGATGGGCTCGCGCACGTCTTCCTGGCCGTCGATGATGAATTCCTGCGTGAGAATGTGCAGGATCTGCTGGTCGGTCGGGATATTGACCGCCTTGGCGGTCTCGATCACCCGGGCCACATCGGTCTGGGTGACTTCCTTGTCCTTGATCGCCACCATGCCGCTGGAATTGAAGCTGCGGATATGGCTGCCGGCAATGCCGGTGAACACTTCGGAAATCTTGCAGTCGGCCATCAGCTCAGCCTCTTCCAGCGCCCGCTGGATGGACTGCACGGTGGCCTCGATATTGACCACGACCCCTTTCTTCAGACCCTTGGACTCTGACTGGCCCATCCCGATCACTTCGTAGCTGCCGTCGGGGCGCAACTCCGCCACTACCGCGGCCACCTTGGAAGTGCCGATATCGAGACCGACCAGTAGGTCCTTGTATTCCTTGCTCATCGGTTTTTCTCCGCGTTCTTGCTCTTGAGTCGCGTCGGATTGTTATTCGGATTGGTGTTGGTACTTGTACTCGTACTTGTATTCGTGCCGGCGCCGCCGGGTTTCGCCTTGGCGGCCGCGGCTGCCTGGGCATCGGTCAGGAACCGCACGTTGGCCGCGCGGATGGCGAACCCGTTGGGGTAGCGCAGGTCCGCGTACTCGATCTGCTTGCCCCACTGCTCGGTGACCTGGGGCCAGGCCACGACGAATCGCTTGACGCGCTGCGCCATGGCGTCGCGCTCCTCGTCGTTCTGTTCGCGCCCGAGCTCCACCACCATGCCGTTGGACAATTTGGTGCGCCAGGCATAGCGAGACGACAGCGTGACCGCCAGCGGCTCGACCTTGAGCGGCTTGAACCATTCGCGCATGGTCTCCAGCTTGTCGACCACGTCGCCCTCGCTGTCCGGCGGGCCGTCGAGCGCGAGCAACTGGGCATCTTCCTCGGCTTCCGCCGGGTTGGCGACGAACACTTCGCCATAGGTGTTGATCAGGCGGCTACTGTCTGCATTGCCCCACGTACCGAGCGCTTCGTGCTCCTCGACCTCGACCGCCAGCCCGTTGGGCCATTCGCGGCGGACGCTGGCGCGGCGCACCCAGGGCACCGACTCGAAAATCTGCCGCGCCTCGTTGAGATCGAGCGTGAAGAAGCTGCCCGACAGCTTGCCCAGCGCGTTGGCGCGCACGCTCGGCGCATTGACATGCCGCAGTGAGCCGCCTTCCATCGGCGCCAGCTCGACGTGCGTGATGGCAAATACCGGCCGCTGCGCCAGCCACAGCAGGCCGGCCGCGAACGCCATCACCGCCACCAGCGCGTAGAGCGTGGAAGCGATCAGGTTGAGCAGGCGAGTGTTGTGCCACATGGCTTAGCGTTGTTCCGGTTCCGGTCGGTCGGGTTGCAGTGTTTGTCCAGTGCTCAATCGGGTTTCCAGGCCTCGCTGGGATGCAGGTCCAGCGTGGCGGCCGCGGTCACCTGCATGACGAAATCCTCGTAGCTGATGCCCACCGCGCGCGCCGCCATCGGCACCAGCGAATGGCCGGTCATGCCGGGCGAAGTATTCATCTCGAGCAGGAAAGGCTTGCCGTCGGCGCTCAGCATCACATCGGCGCGCGCCCAGCCGCGGCAACCCAGCACGCGGAAGGACTGCACAGCCAGGCGCCGGACCTCGGCTTCCACGTCGTCCGGCAGGCCCGACGGGCACAGATATTGGGTATCGTCAGTAAAGTACTTATTTTGATAGTCGTAGTTCGCGCCGGGCGCGACGATGCGGATCACCGGCAGGGCTTCGGCGCTAGCGCCCTCCCCGACTATCGGACAGGTCAGCTCGGCGCCGTCGATAAATGTCTCGGCGATGACGTCGTTGTCCAGCGCCGCGGCTTTCTCGAAGGCGGCACGCATCTGGCCGGACTCGGTCACCTTGGTCAGGCCGATCGACGAACCCTCGCGCGCCGGCTTGACGATGAGCGGCAGGCCCAGGTCGGCGGCAACGGCGTCGAAATCCGTATCGGCATGCAGCATGGCAAAGCGCGGCGTGGGCAGGCCGTGGGTCATCCACAGGCGCTTCGTTGCCTGCTTGTCCATGGCCAGCGCAGAGGCCAGCACGCCGCTGCCGGTGTAGGGCACGCCCAGTTGCTCCAGCAGGCCCTGGATGGTGCCATCCTCGCCGTAGCGGCCGTGCAGGGCGATAAATACGCGATCGAAACCGGCCGTGGCCAGCTCGGCCACCGACTGCAGGCCGGGATCGAAGGCATGGGCATCGACGCCGCGCGAGCGCAGCGCGGCAAGCACGCCGTTGCCCGACAGCAGTGAAATCTCGCGCTCGGCCGAGCGGCCGCCGAGCAGCACGCCGACCTTGCCCAGCGATTTGGGATCGATATTGGGATGGGCGACGAAACTCATGCCTGCCCCCCAGCCTGTTGCGAAACCAGTTGTCCGGGCACGGTGCCGATCGTGCCGGCGCCCATTGTCACCACCACGTCGCCGGGCCGGGCGGCATTCAGGATAGCCTGCGGCATTTCGTCGATCTGCTCCACAAAAACGGGTTCAACCTTGCCGGCCACGCGCAGCGCGCGCGTCAGCGCGCGGCCGTCGGCGGCCACAATCGGGGCTTCGCCGGCGGCATAGACCTCGGCCAGCAACAGCGCATCCACGGTGCCCAGCACCTTGATGAAATCTTCAAAGCAATCGCGCGTGCGGGTAAAGCGGTGCGGCTGGAAGGCCAGCACCAGCCTGCGTCCGGGGAACGCACCCCGCGCCGCCGCCAGCGTCGCGGCCATCTCGACCGGGTGGTGGCCGTAGTCGTCGACCAGCGTGAAGGTGCCTTCGCTCCTGGTTTCGCCCTGCGCATCCGTGCTGACGCAAGCAACTTCGCCATAGCGCTGGAAGCGGCGTCCCACGCCGTGGAACTCGCGCAGCGCCTTGACGATAGCGGCATCGGGCACTTCCAGTTCGGTCGCGATGGCGATGGCCGCCAGCGCGTTCTGGATATTGTGCATGCCGGGCAGGTTCAGCACCACATCCAGCGGCGCCTCGGCATGGCTGTTGAGCTGGCGCAACACGGTGAAGTGCATCTGGCCGTCGACCGCGCGCGCGTTGACCGCGCGGATCTGCGCGTCCTCGGCAAAGCCATAGCGCACGATCGGCTTGGAGACGAACGGCATGATCTCGCGCACGTTGGGATCGTCCACGCACAGCACCGCGATGCCGTAGAACGGCAGGCGCTGGGTGAATTCCACGAACGCCTGCTTGAGACGAGCGAAGTCGTGCCCGTAGGTGTCCATGTGATCGGCGTCGATATTGGTAATGACCTCGATCACCGGGAACAGGTTCAGGAACGAGGCATCCGACTCGTCGGCCTCGGCCACGATGAAGTCGCCCGTGCCCAGGCGCGCGTTGGCGCCCGCCGAATTCAAGCGGCCGCCAATCACAAAGGTGGGGTCAAGCCCGCCCTCGGCCAGCACCGACGCCACCAGGCTGGTGGTGGTGGTCTTGCCGTGGGTGCCGGCGATGGCCACGCCCTGCTTCAGGCGCATCAGCTCGGCCAGCATCACCGCGCGCGGCACCACCGGGATGCGCTTGGCCCGCGCAGCCAGCACCTCGGGGTTGTCGTTGGTGACGGCGGTGGACACAACCACGGCATTGGCGCCGTTGATGTTGGCGGCGTCGTGGCCGTGCATCACGGTCGCACCCAGCGATGCGAGGCGCCGCGTGGCGGCATTGCTGCCCACGTCGGACCCCGAGACCTTATATCCCTGGTTCAGCAGGACCTCCGCGATGCCGCTCATGCCGGCGCCGCCGATGCCTACGAAGTGGATGTTCTTGACGATGTGCTTCATGAATCCGTTGTATCAATCCCTGGCCATCTGGCTGCAGATCTCCGCCACGCGCCGGGTTGCTTCCGGCTTGGCAAGACCACGCGCCTGATGCGCCATCTCTTTGAGTCGGGGCCGCGACAGCGAGGCCAGCGTCTGCGCCAGCCCGCTCGCGGTCAGTTCGTTCTGCTGGACCAGCAAGGCGGCATCCTGGCTCGACAGGAATTTCGCATTGGTGGTCTGGTGGTCATCGACCGCATGCGGGAAAGGCACGAACAGTGCCGCCACGCCTGCCGCCGCCACCTCCGACACGGTCATCGCGCCCGCGCGGCAGATCACCAGATCCGCCTCGGCGTAGGCCGCTGCCATGTCGTCGATAAAGGGCAATGCTTCCGCCGCCACGCCGGCGGCCTGGTAATTGGCGCGCAGCGTGTCGATCTGCTTGGCGCCGGCCTGGTGCCTGACCAGCGGGCGCTCGCCTTCCGGCAGCAGCGCCAGCGCCTTCGGTACGACTTCGTTGAGCGCCGCCGCGCCCAGGCTGCCGCCCACCACCAGCAGCCGCAACGGGCCGCTGCGGCTGTCGTAGCGCTGCTCGGGCGCCGGCATCCGCGCGACCTCGTCACGCACCGGGTTGCCGGTCCACTCGCTGTCCGGCAGCGCGTTCGGGAAGGCGCACAGCACCCGGTCCGCGACCTTCGCCAACACCTTGTTGGCCAGACCGGCGATCGAATTCTGCTCATGCAGCACCAGCGGCCGGCCCAACAGCGAGGCCATCATGCCGGCCGGGAAGGTGATATAGCCGCCCATGCCCAGCACCACATTGGGCCGCACCCGGCGCAACGCCTGCACGCTTTGCCAGAAGGCGCGCAACAGGTTCAGCGGCAGCATCAGCTTGGTCAGCGGACCCTTGCCGCGCAAGCCGCCGAACTGGATGAACTCCATCGGGATGTCGTACTTGGGCACCAGCGTGGCTTCCATGCCCGTCCGGTTGCCCAGCCACACGACGCGCCAGCCCTGCTCGCGCAATGCGCGAGCGACCGCCAGCCCGGGGAAGACATGCCCCCCGGTGCCGCCGGCCATCACGAGCAAGGTGCGCGGTGCGGTCATACTTTCCCTCCGCGCATCATGACGCGATTCTCATAGTCGATGCGCAGCAGGATCGCCAGCGCCACGCAGTTCATCAAAATGCCCGAGCCGCCGTAGCTCACCAGCGGCAGGGTCAGCCCCTTGGTGGGCAGCAGGCCCAGGTTCACGCCCATATTGATAAAGGTCTGCCAGCCGATCCAGATGCCGACGCCCTTGGCCACCAGCCCCGCAAAGGTGCGGTCGAGCTGCAGGGCGGTACGGCCGATCTCGAAGGCGCGGCGCACCATCCAGTAGAACAGCACGATCACCACCAGCACACCSAYAAAGCCGAATTCCTCGCCRATCACGGCGAGGATGAAGTCGGTATGCGCCTCGGGCAGGTAGTGCAGTTTTTCAATACTGCCGCCCAGCCCCACCCCGGTCCACTCGCCGCGGCCGAAGGCGATCAGCGAGTGGGTGAGCTGGTAGGCCTTGCCGAGCGCGTTGGCCTCTTCCCACGGGTTGAGATAGGCGAAGATCCGCTCGCGCCGCCATGGCGACGCCGTGATCAGCAGCGCAAAGGCACCCACCGCCACGCCGACCAGACCGGCGAACAGCTTGCCGTTGATGCCGCCCAGGAACAAGATGCCCATGGCGACCGTGGCCACCACCAGGAAGGCGCCCATGTCGGGCTCCAGCAGCAGCAGCATGCCTACCACTACCACCGCCACGCCCATCGGCAGGAAACCCTTGCCCACGTTTTGCATCCACTCCTGCTTGCGCACGGTGTAGTTGGCCGTGTACAGCACCACCGCCAGCTTCATGAACTCGGACGGCTGGAAGTTCATGATGCCGAGCGGAATCCAGCGCCGCGCGCCATTCACGCCCTTGCCCACGAAGGGCACCAGCACGAGGATCAGCATCACCAGCGCGATCACGAACAGCTTGGGCGCGTACTTGTCCCAGAACTTGACCGGAATCTGGAAGGCCAGCAAGCCCATGGACAGCCCGATGAACAGCGCGAACGCATGTCGTGCGAGAAAATGGCTTTCACGGTAGTTGGCGTACCGCGGCGAGTCCGGCAGCGCGATCGAGGCCGAGAAGACCATCACCAGGCCAAGCGCGAGCAGCACGATCGCCACCCACAGCAGCGGCTGGTCGTACTCCATCATGCGCGAGCGCGTCGGCTTGACGCCGGACACCGCATCGCGCAATCCGCCCCAGGCGTTGCCGATGGTGGCTCCGATAAAGCCGCTGCGCTTGACCGGTGCGTCGCTCATGGCACGATCCCCCTGGACATCGCCAGTTCTTCCACCGCGGCACGAAAGACTTCGGCGCGATGCACATAGTTACGGAACATGTCGAGGCTGGCGCACGCCGGCGACAGCAGCACAGCATCGCCGCCCTGCGCCGCAGTGGCGGCCAGGCTGACAGCCTGTTCGAGCGTGGCGGCGTCGGCCAGCGTGACGCCGGTCTCCTGCAGCGCGCGGCGCAGCTCGCCCGCATCCTTGCCGATCAGCACCACGGCGCGGGCGTACTGCGCCACCGGCGCGGCCAGCGGCGAGAAATCCTGCCCCTTGCCTTCGCCGCCGGCAATCAGCACCACGCGCTTGGCCAGCCCGGACAGCGCGGCCACSGTGGCGCCCACRTTGGTGCCCTTGCTGTCRTCGAARWAYTCGACSTCGTCGATCGTSGCSACCCAYTCCACCCGGTGCGGCTCGCCGCGGTATTCCCGCAGGCCGTGCAGCAAGGCATTCAGCGGCAGGTCGATGGCACGGCACAGCGCTAGCGCGGCCATCGCGTTGGTGGCGTTGTGCATGCCGCGGATATGCAGCGCATCCGCCGGCATCAGGCGCTTGTGGCGCACAGGAACGGCTTCCGCTTCTTCGGCGGCGGCGGCCTTGCGGCGGCGCGGCTTGTTCTCGCCGTCGGATTCGCTATCGGGTTCCGCCACCACCAGCCAGGGCATGCCGCCCTCTCGCAGCACGCCGAAGCTGCCCGGTACCTCGGGCAGGTCGGTGCCGAAAGTCACCGGCGCCGTGCCGGGGCGCGCCATGTCCAGGCTCAGGCGGTCGTTGCGGTTCAGGATCTGCACGCAGCCGGCTTCGCCCGGCGCCGGCGCCGCGCCGAAGATGCGGGCCTTGGCGGCGGCATAGGCTTCCATGCTGCCGTGCCAGTCAAGATGGTCCTGGGTGATATTGAGCACCGTGGCCGCGTGCGGCGCCAGCGTGTGCGTGGTTTCCAGCTGGAAGCTCGACAGCTCCAGCACCCAGACCTCGGGCAGCGTGGCCGAGGCAATGCAGGCGGCCAGCTTGTCCAGCGCCGAGGGGCTGATGTTGCCCGCCACCGCCACGCTCTTGCCGGCGCGCTCGACCAGGCGGCCGGTCAGCGCGGTGGTCGTCGTCTTGCCATTGGTGCCGGTGATTGCCAGCAGCTTCGGCGCATAGCCCGACTCTGCCTGAAGGTGCGTCAGCGCACGCGCGAACAGCTCGATCTCGCCCCACACGGGAATCCCGCGCTCGCGCGCCGCGGACAGCAGCGCGGCAGTGGCGCCTTCCAGCGGCGACAGGCCGGGGCTGATCGTCACCAGTGCGATGCCGTCCAGCAGCGCGTCCGTGAAGGAACCACCATGAAATTCGGCCGAAGGCAGCTCGGCTTGCAGGAAGACCAGGTTGGCAGGCGCCTCGCGCGTGTCGGCAACGCGCACGGGCGCGCCATACTGGCCGCACCAGCGCGCCATCGCCAGGCCCGATTCGCCGAGGCCCAGCACCAGCACATGAGGTTTTTGCAACTCGCCAAACACTTCGATTCCCGCCTTTTTTCGTTTCTGCGTTGATAGATATGCGCCGGTTCAGCGCAACTTGAGCGACGACAGCCCGATCAGCACCAGCAACATGGTGATGATCCAGAAGCGCACCGTCACCTGCGTTTCCTTCCAGCCCGACAATTCAAAGTGGTGATGCAGCGGCGCCATCTTGAACAACCGCCTGCCCTCGCCGTAACGCCGCTTGGTGATCTTGAACCACGTCACCTGCAGCATCACCGACAAGGTTTCCACCACGAAAATGCCGCCCATCACGAACAGCACGATCTCCTGGCGCACGATCACCGCCACCGTGCCCAGCGCGCCGCCCAGCGCCAGCGCGCCGACGTCGCCCATGAAGACCTGGGCCGGATGGGCGTTGAACCAGAGGAAGGCCAGGCCCGCCCCCGCCATCGCCGAACAAAAGATCAGCAACTCGCCAGCCCCCGGGATATGCGGGAACAGCAAGTATTTGCTGTAGACCGAACTCCCCATCACGTAGGCAAATACACCCAGCCCGCTGCCGACCAGCACCACGGGCATGATCACCAGCCCGTCCAGGCCGTCGGTCAGGTTCACCGCATTGCTCGAACCCACGATCACCAGGTAGGTCAGCACGATAAAGCCGGCCACGCCCAGCGGATAGCTCACTTCCTTGAAGAAGGGCACGATCAGGTTGGACTTGTAGGGCATGTCCAGCGACAGTCCGCCTTCGACCCAGCCCAGGAACAGGTCCCACACCCGCACATTGCTGCTTTCCGACACCGAAAACGCCAGGTAGACCGCGGCCACCAGGCCGATCAGGGTCTGCCAGAAAAACTTCTCGCGGCTCGACATGCCGCGCGGATCGCGATAGACCACCTTGCGGTAATCGTCCACCCAGCCGATCGCGCCGTAGCCGAAGGTCACCAGCATCACGACCCAGATGAAACGATTGCCCCAGTCGCACCACAGCAACGTGGAGATGGCAATCGACACCAGCACCAGCACACCGCCCATGGTGGGCGTGCCGGCCTTGACCAGATGCGACTGCGGGCCGATGGTGCGCACCGCCTGGCCGATCTTGAGTTCGGTCAGCTTGCGGATCACCCAGGGTCMAAGGCCGAGCCCGATCAAAAGCGCGGTGAGGTTGGCCATCACCGCGCGGAAGGTCAGGTAGTTGAAGACCCGCAGGAAGCTGTAGTCGTTTTGCAGCCACTGGGCCAGAGCCAATAACATCGTGTTTCCGTATTCCTTTCGACAACCGCCCGGCGTGGCCGGGCTATCTGATTGCTTGATTAAGTGTTGATGACGATTAATGCGCGGGAGTGTCTGCGACCAGCGCATTCACCATCCGTTCCATCCGCATGAACCGAGATCCCTTCACAAGTACCGCGCTTGCTGCCGCCACGGTACCGTCCTTGTCTTCCGCCAACGCCTGCGCGAGGTCTTCAGCGCGTTCGAAATGCCGGGCCTGCGCGCCAAAGGCCTGCACCGCGTGCACCACTGCCGCGCCCGTCGCCCATAGCGTCTCGATGCCGCGGGCGCTCGCATAGGCACCGATCTCCGCATGGAAAGCCGGCCCCTGGTCGCCCACTTCGCCCATATCCCCCAGCACCAGCAGGCGCGGCGCGGCAAACCCGGCGAGCACGTCGATAGCCGCGCGCACCGAATCGGGATTGGCGTTGTAGCTATCGTCGATCACCAGCGTGCCGCCGGCAGCGTGCTTGACCTGCAGCCGTCCCTTGACCGCGGCGAATCCGGCCAGGCCGGCGCGGATCGCCTCAACGCCCACGCCGGCGCCCAGCGCGCAGGCGACCGCCGCCAGCGCGTTACGCACGTTGTGGGTGCCAAGCACCGACAGGCGGACCTCGAACGTGGCGCCGGGCGCCCGTACCTGCATCACTTGCACACCATCTTCCAGATGCACGCCGGCACTGACATCGGCGCCCGCCTCCAGGCCAAACGACAGCACGCGCCGCTGGCCGGCCGCCTGCCGCCAGATGCCGGCATGTGCCCCGCCACCCTCGGCGTCGAGCGGAAACACCGCCACGCCGTCGGCGGGCAATGCCGCGATGGCCGCCGCATGCTCGTGCGCCACGGCCTCGACGCTCACCATGAACTCCTGGTGCTCGCGCTGGGCATTGGTCACCACGGCCACGGTGGGCTGGGCGATGCCGGCCAGGTAAACCGTCTCGCCCGGGTGGTTCATGCCCAGTTCGAGCACGGCGAGCCGGTGCGCGTCGGTCAGGCGCAGCACGGTCAGCGGCAAGCCGATATCGTTGTTCAGGTTGCCGCCGGTGGCGAGCCTGGCGCCCTCCCCTACCGCCGCGGCGAAGATCGCCGCGATCATTTCCTTGACCGTGGTCTTGCCGTTGCTGCCCGTCACTGCAACCGCGGGCAGGCTGAAGCGGCGGCGCCAGCCGGCTGCCAGCTGGCCCAGCGCAAGGCGGGTATCGGGCACCACGATGGCGGGAATGCCAAGCCCGGCATCGGGCTCGCGCTCCACCAAGACCGCGGCGGCGCCGCGCGCCACCACATCGGCCAGGAAGTCATGCGCATCGAAGCGCTCGCCCCTGAGCGCGACGAAGAGGTCGCCGGGCTGGACCGTGCGGCTGTCGGTGAGCACGCGCGAGAAGGCGCGGCTGGCGGCGCCATCGGGCCCGGAAATACGCGCGCCGGCGATCCAGCCGGCGGCTTGCTGCAGATCAGTCATGGTGAATTGCGTCATGCCGACACCCCACGCGTACCCAGCGTCAGCCGGACGTGCTCGCGGTCGGAGAATGGCCGCTTGCGGCCATGCACCTCCTGGGTGGCTTCGTGCCCCTTGCCGGCCACCAGCACCACGTCGGCCGCGGCAGCGTGCTTGATGGCATACAGGATGGCGGCGGCCCGGTCTTCGATCAGGTGGGTGTGGCTGTGGTCGTCGATGCCATCGGCGATCGCGTTCAGGATGTCCAGCGGGTCTTCGCTACGCGGGTTGTCGCTGGTCAGCACGACTTCGTCGGCAAGGCGCGCGGCCACCGCGCCCATCAGCGGGCGCTTGATCGGATCGCGGTCTCCGCCGCAGCCGAACACGCACCACAGCCGGCCCTTGCGSGCCTGCGCCACCGGGCGCAGCGCGGCCAGGGTTTTTTCCAGCGCGTCCGGCGTGTGGGCGTAATCGACCACCGCCAGCGGGCCATCCTGGGCGCCGTGGCTGCCACCGAACAACTCCATGCGGCCGTCGACCGGCCTGAGCGTGCGCAGCGCGTCGATGGCTGCAGCCCACTCGATGCCGCTGGCGAGCGCGGCGCCGAGCACGGCGAGCAGGTTGCTGACATTGAACTCGCCGATCATCGGCGTGGCGACATCGGCGCCGCCGAAGCTGCCGTCGACATGGAAGGCGGTGCCGGCAGCCGTGGCGCGCACGCCGGTGGCGCGCAGCCACTGGCCGCCCTTGCGGGTGGCGCCGGCGGCGCCGTCGATGCCGTATTCGATCACCTGCCCGGTGACCAGCGTGCCAGCCAGCAGGCGCCGGCCCATGGCGTCGTCACGGTTGATCACGGCCGCGCGCAGGCCGGGCCATTGGAACAGCAAAGCCTTGGCCGCCTCGTACTCGGCCATGGTGCCGTGGTAATCGAGATGGTCCTGGGTCAGGTTGGTCAGCACCGCCACGGCGAAGTGCGTGCCGGCCACCCGGCCCTGCTCGAGCCCGTGCGAGGACACTTCCATTGCCACGGCTCGCGCGCCGGCGGCATTCAGCTCCGCCAGGCTGTCCTGCAACTGGACCGCGTCGGGCGTGGTGAAACCCGTAGCCGTGAGCGCATCAGGAAAACCGGTGCCAAGGGTGCCGATGGTGGCACAGCGCGTACCGGCCGCCTGCAGCGCGCGCGCCAGCCACTGGCTGCACGAAGTCTTGCCATTGGTACCCGTGATGCCGGTCACCGCGAGATCGCGCGCGCCGTTGCCATACCAGCCCGCGGCGATCGGGCCGGCGAGCTGGTGCAGGCCCGACACACCAAGGTGCGGCACGGTCTCGCCGTGCGGCCAGGCAAAGCCATCGGCCTCGTGGACGATCGCGCTGGCGCCGCGGGCGATGGCCTGGGCAATATGCGGGCGCGCATCGGTCGCCAGGCGCTCGTTGCCGAGCACGTAGGCGAAGAAAACGTCGCCCTGGGTCAGCCGGCGCGTGTCACCGGTCAGCCTGGCGCCGGCCGGCGCGTGCTGGTGCAACCAGTCCAGCGCGTCGCCGGCCTGTGCGGCCACTTCGAGGGGAAGCAGTGGCTGGCTCATTGCGTCGCGCTCCACGGTTCGCTTTCCTGCACCTTGTCGCTCACCACGAGTTGTCGGATCGGCGAATCCGGCTGCACATTGAGCGCACGCAGCGCGCCACCGGTAATCGCCGCGAAAGCCGGGCCCGCCGCGGCGCCGCCGTAGTGGCTGCCGGAGGTGGGCTCGTCCACGCTGACGGCCACGATCACGCGCGGGTTCGACATCGGCGCCAGGCCGATGAAGGAAGCGCGATACTTGCTGCGGTCGTAGCCGCGGCCAACGTGCTTGTAGGCGGTGCCGGTCTTGCCGCCCACCCGGTAGCCCATCACCTGCGCCTCGGGCGCGGTGCCGCCGGGCGCCGTCACGGTCTCGAGCATGGCTCGCACCTGGCGCGCCACTTCGGGCGACAGCACGCGCTCTCCGGTAACCGGGCCATTGGCACGGAACATCGTGACCGGGATCAGTTCGCCGTCATGGGCGAAGATGGTGTAGGCATGGGCGATCTGGAACAGCGACACGGACAGGCCGTAGCCATAGGACATGGTCGCCTGCTCGATGGGCCGCCAGCTCTTGAACGGGCGCACCCGTCCCGCCACCGCGCCCGGGAAGCCGATCTTGGGCGCCTGCCCCAGGCCCAGGCTGGTATACATATCCCACATTTCCTGCGGCTTGAGCAGCATCGCGATCTTGGTCGTGCCGATGTTGCTCGACTTCTGGATAATGCCGGCGACCGTCAACGACCCGTAATTATGGGTGTCGCTGATGGTGGCGCCTTCGTAGTTGAACTTGCCGGTAGTGACGAAGACCGTCGACGGCGTGACGCGCTTGAGCTGCAGTGCTAGGCCGACCGTGATCGGCTTCATCATCGAACCCGGCTCGAAGGTATCGGTCAGCACCCGGTTGCGCAGCTGTTCGCCCGACAGCCGGGTGCGGTCGTTGGGGTTGTAGGTCGGCCAGTTGGCCAGCGCCAGCACCTCGCCGGTCTGCGCGTCGAGCACCACGGCGCTGGCCGCCTTGGCCTTGCTGCGCTCGACGATGGCCTTGACCTCGTTGTGGGCCAGGTACTGGATCTTGGCGTCGATCGAGAGCTGCTGGTCCTCGCCGTCGCGCGGCGCCTTGAGGATGCCCACATCCTCCACCACGCGGCCGAGGCGGTCCTTGATCACCTGGCGCGCACCGGACTTCCCGGCCAGCACAGCCTCGCGCGCCAGTTCCACGCCTTCCTGGCCGCGGTCTTCCACATTGGTAAAGCCGACGATGTGCGCCATCGCCTCGCCCTCCGGGTAGAAGCGCTTGTATTCGCGGGTCTGGTGAATGCCGTCGATCTTGAGCGCGGCGATCTTGTCCGCGGCGTCCGGCAGCACCTGGCGCTTCAGGTAAACGAAGCTCTTGTCCTCCGTAAACTTGCGGCGCAGTTCCTTGTCACTCATGTCGAGCAGCTTGCTCAACTGGCGAATCTTGTCCGCGTCGATTTCGTCCGGAACGTCCTCGGGGACCGCCCAGATCGCCTTCACGGGAAGGCTGGTAGCCAGCACCAGGCCATTGCGGTCGAGGATCTTGCCGCGTGTTGCCGGCAACTCGAGGGTGCGCTGGAATCGCTTCTTGCCCTCGGCCTCATAGAACTGGTTGCCCGGACCCTGGATCCACAGCGCGCGTCCGGCCAAGGCGACGAAGGCGGCGAACATCATGAAAACCACCAGCTTGGAGCGCCACATCGGCAGGCGCAGGCCAAGCACGGGGCTGGCCGCGAACTGGCCGGTGCGTGGGCGCGAAGGGTTTCCGCGCTGGGCGTTTTGCGAGGGCCGGGCGATGGTCATGGCTTGCTCCCCTCCGGCGCGGCGGCCGCAGGCGCGTTCGCAGGTGGCGCATCAAGCACCACGCCGGCCAGATATTGGGTCCTGCCGGGAAGTACCGGCGTCATCTTCAGCTGCGTGCGCGCCGCTTCGGCAATGCGTGCGCTCTTGCCAAGCGCGCTCTGCTGGTACTGCAAGCGGGACCAGTCGATGTCGAGCTGCTTTTCTTCCGCCTGCGCACGCTCGTAGGCGACGAACAGGGTCCGGGCCTGGTGCTGAGCGCTCACGAGCGAGAGCGCGCACAGCATCAGTGCTGCCAGCAGGAAAAAGGTCAGGCGGTTCATGCGCGGCCCGCCTGCTCGGTGGATGCGGATACGGCGGGCAGCTTCTCGGCCACGCGCATCACCGCCGAGCGCGCGCGCGGGTTGGCGGCGATCTCTTCGGCGCCCGGCTTGACCCGGCCGAGCAGCCTCAGCGTGGGCTGCGGCAACTGGTCGGCGCGCAGAGGCGCGCGGCGCATGGCGGGGTCGGCGTTCTGCTGCGGACGGGCGTGCGCCTGCATGAACCGCTTGACGATGCGGTCCTCAAGCGAGTGAAAGCTGATGACCACCAGCCGCCCTCCTGCCTGCAACAAGTCGTAAGCCGCGCTCAGGCCTCTTTCGAGGTCCGCAAGCTCTTGATTGATGTGAATCCGTAGAGCCTGAAAGGTGCGGGTCGCAGGGTCCTGACCCTTCTCGCGTGTTTTGACGGCTTTCGCCACGAGCGCGGCAAGCTCGGCAGTAGTGGTGAGAGGTCCGCCATGGCCGGGTTCGCTCCTGCGAGCAACAACCGCCTTTGCAATCTGTACAGCAAACCGTTCTTCCCCATAGTCCCGTATCACCCTCGCGATGTCTTGCTCATCCGCTTGCGCCAGCCATTGCGCGGCGGTAATGCCGCGCGTGGTGTCCATGCGCATGTCCAGCGGTCCCTCGAAGCGAAAGGAAAAGCCCCGCTCCGCATCGTCGATCTGGGGCGAGCTGATCCCCAGGTCGAGCAGTATCCCGGTTACCTTGCCGCGTCCTGCCAACCGGTCCGACATCTCGGCGAAGCTGGTGTGCTCAATGGAGAAGCGGGCATCCTTGATGGTGCCCGCCTCTGCGATTGCTGCCGGATCCTTGTCGAATGCCACCAGGGCTCCGGCCGGGCCCAGCCGGGCCAATATTGCCCGGCTGTGCCCCCCTCTGCCGAAGGTGCCGTCCACGTAGACGCCATCCGGCCGCCAGACCAGGGCTTCGACAGCCTCGTCCAGCAGCACGGTGCGATGGCGCAGGGCGGTGGTCCCTGGCGTTTGGGTTGAGCTCATGACCTCGTCAGAAAGAGAAGTTCTTCAATGCATCCGGCATGCCCTGTGCCATCGCCTGCTGTTCCTTGGCGGCGTAGGTTGCGGCGTCCCAGACTTCGAAATGGCTGCCCATTCCAAGCAGCATGACTTCCTTGTCGAGCATGGCGGCATTGCGCAGCTCGGGGGCAATCAGCACCCGACCCGCGCCGTCCATGTCGACGTCAGCGGCATTGCCCAGGAAGATGCGCTTCCACCAATGCGCGTCCATCGGCAAGGCCGCAATGCGACTACGGAAATTTTCCCATTCAGGGCGGGGAAACAGCAGCAGGCAGCCGTCCGGGTGCTTGGTCAGCGTCACCCGGCCTTCGGCCTGCTGTTGCAGCGCTTCACGGTGCCGCGCCGGAATCGACATCCGGCCCTTGGCATCCAGTGACAGCGCCGATGCTCCCTGAAACAAGCTAGCCCCCGATCCGCGCCGGCATCTTTACTGCCGGTTGGCGCGTGAATCCTTCGGAATCCGACGTTGGGCGATGATCCCACAGCCAGACTACCTTTTCACACAAAAATACACTTCCTCACACTATTTCCCACTTTAGAGGAAGCGATTTGGCGGGTCAAGGCTCGCAGCAAGGCAACAAACCGGGTTTTTTGAATTAGAACAATGACTTAGCGCGCACACTTCACGCACCGAAAAAGTGAATCCCTAATGAAATGAAGATCTTATGGAGGAAAGCAGAGAAACCACCTGAGAACAGCAAGGGGAGGAACTGCCTGCGGCACGAAATTCAGCCACACGGGACCGATGGAAGGATACAACGTTTTGGCGTCTACCCTGCGTACGGAGGGTGCCAGTTGCCGCGCTGCGCCAGGCAACTGCGCGTGGCGAGCGGCGAATGCCGCGGGGATTCATCCTGCGCCGTACCGTAGCGCCGTCAGATCCGGTACGCGGCGGTGGTCATGACCCGGGAGGCAGCTCGCATCATCGCCCGCACCGGCGCGGGCAGCGGCATGCCACCCGCCTCGCGGGCGGCGGCGCCGTGGCGGACCTCATCGTCGCGCATCTGTTCCAGGATCGCGCGCGAGCGGGCGTCGGCAACGGGAATCTGTTCAAGATGGCCGTTAAGGTGCTGCTCGACCTGATACTCGGTCTCGGACACGAAACCCAGGCTGACCCGGTCACCTGTCCGCCCCGCAGCCCAGCCGATGGCAAACGCGCCGGCATACCAGAGCGGGTTGAGCAGGCTCGGACGCGAGCCAAGCTCGCGCAGACGCTCGGCGCACCAGCCGAGGTGGTCTTCTTCCTCGCGCGCGGCCTCGTCCATCTGCGCGCGCACCTGCGCGGTCCGCGCGGTCAGCTTCTGCGCCTGGTAAAGAGCCTGCGCGCAAACCTCGCCCACGTGGTTGACCCGCATGAGCCCGGCCACATGGCGGCGTTGCGACTGGTCGAGGCTGTCCGTATCGGGCGCGAGCGTTTCCGCCGGATTGGCGCGGCTGGCACGGGTGACGCCTGCGATCGCGCGCAAGGCCACATCGAATTCGCGAATCAAGTTATCCATGAATGCATCGCTGGTGGTTGCTCGGGACAGGCGCGCCGCCCGCTCCCGCCGAGGCGGACACAACGCTTGTGAAATCGCCTCGGGATTTCCCGCATTGTACCGTGAGCGCATCGCGCCCCGCCCTGCAGCCCCCCCCCCGCTAGGCCAGTGCCTGCCGCATCCGATACTCCAAAACCCTGAGTTGTGAAAAGCTGACAAGGGCAGTCGCCCCGATTGTGAAAAGGGGGCGGTTTGTTACAGTACTTGGCAGCTTCTGACGAAGTTGGGTAAGCGGTGCATGGAGACTCAGGAGGTTTCTCCGCTGACCACCAATAATTCTTACATGGAGATCATCGAGCATGAAAAAATCGCTTCTCGCGCTGGCTGCGCTGGGTGCATTTGCGAGTGCCGCACAGGCACAGTCCAGCGTGACGCTGTACGGCGTGGCGGATATGAACCTCGAATACGTCAGTCACATGGGCTCGCAAACGCCGACGATTGCCAACGGCTTTAATGCCGGCCAGGGCAACAACCTGTACCGCATGTCGTCCGGCGGCCTGTCCGGTTCGCGTTGGGGTCTGCGTGGCGTGGAAGACCTGGGCAGCGGCATGAAAGCCCTGTTCGTGCTCGAAAGTGGTTTCGGCCTTGACAATGGATCGCTTCAGCAGGGCGGCCGCATGTTCGGTCGTCAAGCGTACGTCGGCCTGGAAAGCGCCCAGGCTGGCCGCTTCACCTTCGGTCGCCAGTACACCACGCTGTTCGACCTGCTCGCCAACTTCTCGCCCAGCGGCTATGCCACCCAGTATGAACCGGTGGTGGCCCAGCTCGGCCTGAACTTCCGCTCGGACAATACCGCCAAGTACACCGGCGTATTCGGCCCGGTAACCGCCATCGCCCACTGGTCGTTCGGCAACGGCGTGGCCGGCAACGGCGAAGTCCCGGGACAGTTCCGCCGTGATACGGGCTACGGCGCCGGTGCAGCATACGCTGCCGGTCCGTTCGGCGTGACCGTCGCCTACGACCAGTACAACCCGACCCTGAGCGCGGCCGGCGACACCGGCACCTTCAAAAAGGCCGCGGTAGCAGGCAGCTATGCCTTCGGCGCGGCCAAGATTATGGGCGGCTATCGTTGGGGTCAGTCCAAGGCACAGAACGGCACGGCCCTGCTGCGTGACAACTACTACTGGATTGGCGCTAACTATCAGGTCCTGCCGGCGTTGGGCCTGACGCTGCAGTACACCTACGACGACGTTATCAAGCTGAACAATGTGAACGTCACGAACCCTTGGCAGATCGGGTTCATCGCCGACTACAACYTSTCSAAGCGCACCGACGTCTACCTGACCACCGCATTCTCGAAGAATGCAGGCCTGAACTTCGACACCTCGGCGATCAGCTTCGCCAATGGCTACTTCCTCGGCACCGGCAAGAACACCATGATCGGCGCGGCCGTGGGTATCCGCCACAAGTTCTGAGCGCATCCGCGTTCTTTTGCAAAGGCACCTTCGGGTGCCTTTTTTGCTTTCCGGCCGCGCCTCGCGCTCCATCCTAGGGCATCACCCCATCGGCACTTTGTTATGCCGACACTACAATGCAGCAACCTCTTCGGCCGCATTCAAATCGTGCCGTGCGGCCGCAAAACCAACAAGGAGACAGCCCATGCACCGCACCCGCCGCCGCGCGGCCCAGATGCTGCTGGCCACTATCGCCGGCGCATGCC